>NZ_JBGLYK010000315.1:0-4721 GCF_047304025.1 Pseudomonas sp. Pseusp97
GGCGGCGTCGATGGCGTTGCCGCCGGCGCGCAGCATGGCGATGCCGGCCTCGGCAGCCAGGGGCTGCGAGGCGGCGACCATGCCGTTGCGGGCGAACACGCTCTGGCGCTGGGAGGCGTAGGGATATTCGTGGGCAGAGAAGCTCAGCATGGAAAACTCTCTTCGGTTCAGCGGTCAGTCTTGATTCGGGTCCATTCGCGGGTGATTACGCGCTGGATTTTCGGCGGCAGGTCGGCGGAGACGTAGAGCTTCTCGATCACCGCGTCGCTGGGGTAGATGCCGGGGTTGTCACGCACTTTCGGGTCGAGCAGCGGCGTGGCGTCGGGGTTGGGGTTGGCGTAGCCGACGTAGTCGCTGACCGGGGCTATCACTTCCGGGCGCAGCAGGTAGTTCACCAGCTCGTGGGCGCCTTTGGGGTTCTTCGAGTCGCGCGGGATGGCGAGCATGTCGAACCACAGGTTGGCGCCTTCCTTGGGAATCACGTAGCGCACGTCGATCTTCTTGCCGGCTTCCTGGGCGCGGGTCTGCGCCTGCATCACGTCGCCCGAGTAGCCGACGGCCACGCAGATGTCGCCGTTGGCCAGGTCGGTGGTGTACTTGGAGGAGTTGAAGTAGGTGATCGACGGGCGCAGCTTCTGCAGCAGGGCGGAGGCCTTGGTGTAGTCCTCGGGATTCGTGCTGTTCGGGTCCAGGCCGAGGTAGTGCAGGGCCTGTGGGATGATCTTCACCGGCGCGTCGAGGAAGGCGACGCCGCAGCCGTGCAACTTGGCGAGGTTCTCCGGCTTGAAGATCAGGTCCCAGGAGTCCAGCGGGGCGCTGTCGCCCAGGGCCGCCTTGACCTTGTCGTAGTTGTAGCCGATGCCGACGGTGCCCCACATGTAGGGCACGGCGTACTGGTTGCCCGGGTCGGCGGCTTCCAGGCGCTTCATCAGGCGCGGGTCGAGGTGCTTCCAGTTGCTCAGCTGGGCGCGGTCGAGTTTCTGGTAGACGCCGGCGTTGATCTGCTTGGTGAGGAACTGGCTGGACGGCACCACCAGGTCGTAGCCCGAGTGGCCGGAGAGCAGCTTGGCTTCGAGCATCTCGTTGGTATCGAAGACGTCGTACTGGACCTTGATGCCGCTGTCCTTCTCGAAGTTCTTCAGGGTGTCCGGCCCCATGTAGTCGGACCAGTTGTAGAAGCGCACCAGCTTGTCGTCGGCCTGCGCGGCGGTGGCGCAGGCGAGGAGGGTGAGAGTGCTGGCGAGCAGAACGCGTTTACGCATGACTTGTCCTTATCGTTAGAGAACGCGACTTAAGAATTCCCGCGTGCGCGGGTGGTGCGGATTGCCGAAGACCTGCGCGGGCGGGCCCTCCTCGATGAGTTCGCCCTGGTGCAGCACCACCACGCGGTCGGCCACTTCGCGGGCGAAGCCCATCTCGTGGGTGACCACCACCATGGTCATGCCCTCGTCGGCCAGCTCCTTCATCACCTGCAGCACTTCGCCGACGGTTTCCGGGTCGAGGGCGCTGGTGGGTTCGTCGAAGAGCATGGCCTGGGGCTTCATCGCCAGGGCACGGGCGATGGCCACGCGCTGCTGCTGGCCGCCGGAAAGCTGGCCGGGATAATGCTCGGCCTTGTCCGACAGGCGTACGCGGGCGAGCAGGCGGCGGGCCTGGTCGAGCGCCTCGCCCCTGGGCACGCCGAGCACCTGGGTCGGCGCTTCGATGATGTTCTCCAGCACGGTCATGTGCGGGAACAGGTTGAAGCGCTGGAACACCATGCCGATGTCGCGGCGGCGGCGGGCGATGTTGCTTTCCGAGTCGCGCACCAGCTTGCCGTCCGGGCGCTCGCGGTAGCCCATCAGCTCGCCGTTGACGCGGATGCTGCCGCCCTGAATGTCTTCGAGGTGGTTCATGCAGCGGATGAAGGTGGTCTTGCCCGAGCCCGAGGCGCCGATCAGCACCACCACTTCGCCACGGTGTACCTCCAGCGACACGCCCTTGAGGATTTCCAGCTCGCCGAAGGCCTTGTGCACGTCGCGGGCCTGGATCACCACATCTTTCATGTCCGGGATCATCTCAACGCCCCCTCAGCAGTTTCATCGCCTGCCGGCCGAACATGCGGTTCGGCGCGGCAGGCTGGCCGTCGGATTTGCCGAAGCGCACCTCCAGCCAGCGCTGGAAGAAGCCCCACAGGGTGGTCAGGGCGAGGAAGTAGATCGCCACGACCAGGTACAGCTCGAACACACGGAAGGTCGCCGAAGTGACCATCTGGGTGCTCAGCAGCAGTTCCTGCACGCCGATCACGCTGACCAGCGTGGTGTTCTTCAGCATCACGTTGAACTCGTTGCCCAGCGGCGGAACTATCACCCGGAAGGCCTGCGGCAGGACGATGCGGCGCATCAGCTTGGGGAAGGTCATCCCCAGTGATTTGCCGGCCTCGTACTGGCCCTTGTCCACCGCGCCGATGCCGGCGCGGATGATCTCGGCCATGTACGCGCCTTCGTTGAGGCCCAGGGCGATGATCGCCGCCTGGATGTTGCCGGGCAGGACGAACAGCCCCAGGTCCAGGTCCTCGAAGCGGAAGATGCCGCCGGCGGCCAGCGCGGTGTAGAGGAAGACGATCTGCACCAGCAGCGGCGTGCCGCGCATCAGCCACACGTAGAAGCGCACCGGGTATTGCAGCAGCGGATTGCTCGACAGGCGCATCAGCGCCGCCAGCAGCCCGAGCACGCAGCCCAGCAGCATGGAGCTGACGGCGATCACGCAGGTCAGCCAGAGGCCGTAGAGGTAGATGTCGCTCGGCCGCAGCAGGTACTGCCAGAACACGTCCCAACTGAAGTTCATGGCTCGTTACCTCAGTCCAGTTTGTCGCCTTCGATGTGCCACTTGGTCAGGAGGGCGGCGTAGCTGCCGTCGGCCTGCATGTCCTTGATGATCTGCGTGACGGCTTCGCTGAGCTGCTTGTCTTCCTTGCGGATGCCCAGGCCGGTGAGGATGCGCGCGAAGGCCGGCACGCCGATCTCGAACAGGTCCGGGGCCATGCTCTGGTAGTAGCCGGCGGTTTCCACGGTGGTGCCGTAGGCGTCGGTCTGGCGGATGCGCAGGGACTGGAAGGCGTCGGTGTCGGTGTTGTAGACCACCACCTTCATAGGTGGCTTGCCGGCCTTGGCCAGCTTCTCGTTGTGGGCGTCGAGCAAGGTGCGGATGGTCGAGCCGTTGAGCACCGCGACCTTCTTGCCGGAAAGATCGTCCAGCGTGCGGATGCCCTCGGGGTTGCCCTTGGCGACCACCACGGCCTGGCTGGAGTACATGTAGTTGACCATGTCGATCACTTCGCGCCGCTCGGGCTTGTCGAACAGCTGGTCCACCAGCATGTCGCACTGGCCGGCCAGCAGCGCCGGGATCAGCCCGGAGAAGGGCGTGATGCGCCAGTCGATCTTCTTGTCGCCCAGACGCTTGGCGATGGCTTCGCCCAGGTCGATGGTGACCCCGGTGAGCTTCTGGTTCGAGTCATAGAAGCCCATGGGCGGAGAGTCCATGCCGCCGCAGAAGGTCACTTTCTGGGCGTTCTGCAAGCGGTCGGGAATCTTCACGTCGGCGTGCGCCAGCGGGGCGGCCAGGCAAAGGGCGAGAAGGCACTGCGGGATCCTGCGTTCGAACATATTGCTCTCCGGGGTGGGGTTGCCAGGGGCAGTTCAGGGACACAGAAGTACGGGTCTAGGCGCCCGTTGCTTCGATTCTCTTGGTCGATGGCGCCTCAGGTGGTCTGGGCCTCCAGAAAACGCGCCAGCGAGGGAATGGTTCCTTCGATGTGCTCGCAGATGACCCGCTCGGCCTCGCGGGCATCGCCCGAGCGCAGGGCTTCGAGGATCACGGCGTGCTCCTCGCGGGCACTCATGGGCTTGTCGACGTGCTGCAGCCACAGGCGCATGTGCGGTTCGATCACCGAATACAGCGCGGTGATCTGGCGCAGCAGGCGCGGACGCCCGGCGAGGCTGCAGAGGTATTCATGGAAGGCGCGGTGGCGGCTGACCCACTCGGCGCTGTCGTCGCGGTAGTCGTCCATCTCGTCGAGCATGCGCTCCAGACGGGACAGGTCGCGGTCGCTCAGTTGCGGCACGGCGATGCGGATGGCCAGGCCTTCCAGGGCGCTGCGCATCTCGAAGACTTCGCGCATTTCCTCGATGTTCAGCCCGCTGACGATGGCCCCGCGATTGGGCCGCAGGGTCACCAGGCCCTCGGCGTCCAGGCGCTTGAAGGCACCGCGCACGGGCATGCGGCTCATGCCGATCTCGCTGGCGATGTCCTCGGCCACCAGGCGGTCGCCGGTCCTGTAGCGGCCGGTGCAGATGGCCTGGAGGAGATAGTCGTAGGCCTCGTCTTCGGCGCTCATCGGCGGGCGGGCAGAGGGAACCAGGCGCATGGGATGTTTCCTCGTGGATTTTTGGATCCAATTATCCATGCATGCAATTAAGCAGTTGTCGTGCCAATGAAAGCGAAGTGATGGGAATGGGGCGGGGTAGAGCGCCGTACGCACGAAAGCGGCGTCGGAGTAGGGCGGCGGAAAGGGGCGGAACGGTAACGGGCAGGGCGATTCGTGCGCGTTGGCGGTGCGGTTCGGTAACGTTGTGGTGCGTGGGGTCTGGTCGATTTGCCGGGTAGGCCGGTGCTGGGTCAGGTTCGCGAGCAAGCTCGCTCCTACGAAAAGCGCTCCGATGCCGAGCCTGTAGGAGCGAGCT
>NZ_JBGLYK010000316.1:0-4632 GCF_047304025.1 Pseudomonas sp. Pseusp97
CGCCGAACGCGGCCCGGTGGAAGGTCGCCAGGCGCGCGACATCGCCGCGCGACTGCGCGCCATGCTCGGCAACCTGGGCGACCTGCTCAACGGCCTGCTGGACATCTCGCGCCTGGACGCCGGCGTGGTGCCGGTGGCGCGCGAGCCGATCCCGCTGCACAAGCTGTTCGCCGACCTGCAGGAAGAATTCGCCGGCACCGCCATCGAGCGCAACCTGGGCTGGCGGGTGCGGGCGAGCCGGTTGTGGGTCGACAGCGATCCGCTGCTGCTCAAGCGCGTGCTCGACAACCTGCTGAGCAACGCCTTCCGCTATACCCGCAGCGGCCGTGTGCTGCTGGGCTGCCGGCGGCGCGGCCGCGAGCTGGAGATCCAGGTGATCGACAGCGGTGTCGGCATCCATGCCAGCCAGCAGGAAGTGATCTTCGACGAGTTCGTCCAGCTGCATAACGCCGAGCGCGACCGCAAGCAGGGGCTCGGCCTGGGCCTTGCCATAGTGCGTCACACCGCACGCCTGCTCGGTCATCCCTTGCGGCTGACCTCCCTGCCCGGCCGCGGCACCTGCTTCAGCCTGCGCGTGCCGCTGGCCGAGCCGCCACTGCAGGCGCCGCCATTGCCGGTCGCGGCCAGCCAGGGCGGGCCCGGCCTGGGCATCATGGTGGTGGAGGACGAACCGGACGTGCTGCACGCCCTGTGCAGCCTGCTGGAGGTCTGGGGGCATCGCGTCTACCCCCGCCGCAGCGCCCAGCTCGCCTGCCAGCGGCACATCGAAGCCAGCCGCAACGGCCCCGCGCCGGTGGACCTGGTCCTTTCCGATTACCGACTGGGCGACGGCCAGACCGGCGCCGATGCCGTCCGCCGCATCCGCAGCTACCTGTCGCGCAAGGTGCCGGCGCTGATCATCACCGGCGACACCTCTCCCGAGCGCATCCGCGAGGCCGCTGCCAGCGGCAGCCAGCTGCTGCACAAGCCGCTGGACACCGACCAGCTGCGTGCCGCCATCGCCGTCAGTCAGGAAGTGACCAGCCCCGTCTGAAACTCGTACCGGGCCTTGTTCCATGGGGCTTGCGCCGGTTCATCCAGGGCTAAAGTCGTCGCCTTGCCGGCCGATGCAATGGTGAAACGAACCGGCAGCAGTCTTCGTGCCTCACCCCTAGAGAAAGCCCACGCATGTTCAACTCGCGTTTGAAGCAGGAGCTGGCCGCCCTGCGTGAAGAGCTCGCCTCCATCGAGGAGATCCGCGCCAGCCTCGATCAGGAAATGCTCGTGCTGTTCCTCGACCCCCGCGGGCGCATCGAATCGGTGAACGCCAACTTCGAGAAGGAGATGCTCCACCGCGGCGACCAGCTCATCGGCCGTCCGTTGCTGGACCTGATTCCCGACCACGTCCGCGGGCTGGACTTCCACCTGAAGGTGAAGCACGCCATCGAGCGTGGCGAGCACCTCGCCGGAGTGATCCGCCTGCTGCGCGGCGACGGCGAGGAGGCCTGGCTGCGCTCGATCCTGCAGCCGGTGCATGACAGCGCCGGGGTGATCCAGCGCTTCTCGATCTACGCCAGCGACCTGACGCGCACCATCGAGAACTCCCGCGAGCACGAGAACCTGATCGAAGCGCTGCAACGCTCCACCGCGGTGATCGAATTCAACCTGCAGGGCGAAGTGCTCACCGCCAACGACCGCTTCCTCAATGCCATGGGCTACAGCCTGGCGCAGATCCAGGGCAAGCATCACCGGATGTTCTGCGAGCCGGCTGAATACAACTCGGCGAACTACGACGCCTTCTGGGCCAAGCTGCGCCGCGGCGAGTTCGTCACCGGTCGCTTCAAGCGCATCGACAACCGCGGCCATGAGGTCTGGCTGGAGGCCTCTTACAACCCGATCATCGATGCCCACGACCGCCTCTACAAGGTGGTGAAGTTCGCCACCGTGATCACCGAACAGGTGCACCGCGAAAACGCCGTTGCGCAGGCGGCGACCATCGCCTTCGACACCTCGCGCAGCACCGATGACAGCGCCACCAAGGGTGCGGCGGTGGTGCAGCAGACGGTGGAGGTGATGCGCGAGCTGGCCGACCGCATGCAGGAGGCCACCCAGGGCATCGAGGCGCTGGACCGCCAATCCCAGGCCATTGGCGCACTGGTGCAGAGCATCCGCAGCATCGCCGACCAGACCAACCTGCTGGCGCTCAACGCCGCCATCGAAGCGGCCCGCGCCGGCGACCAGGGACGCGGCTTCGCGGTGGTCGCCGACGAGGTGCGCCAACTCGCCTCGCGTACCAGCGCCGCCACCGAGGAAATCACCCGCGTGGTGGAACAGAACCAGCACCTGGCCGGCGAGGCCGTGGCCATGATCGACCGCGGCAAGCAGCAGGCCGAACTGGGGCTGGAGCTGTCCGGCCAGGCCGGCACGGTGATCATCGAAATCCAGGACAGCGCCCAGCGCGTGGTCAACGCCGTGGGCCAGTTCGCCAACCAGCTGTCCACCTGAGGCGCCAACCTGCGGCACGTCAACACGGCGTGCCGCAGCCTCGCCTAGGCTCCCGTCCGGCATTGCAGCTAGGCTCATTGCAGATGCGCCCCCTCGCCATCCAAGGACGACACCATGAGCACCACGCCCCTCCCCGACGTCATCCAGTACCTGCGCCTGCTGCCCGAGCGCGGCGGCTCGGACATGTTCTTCAGCGTCGGCGCGCCGCCACACCTGAAGGCCGAGGGCCACAGCCAGCCGGCGGAGGATCGCGTCCTTGCGCCCGGCGAGGTGAAGACCCTGGCCTGGCAATTGATGTCGCCAGCCCAGGCACAGGATTTCGAGCGCGACCTGGAGATGAACCTGGCGCTGAGCGTGCCGGACGTCGGGCGCTTTCGCGCGAACATCTACTTCCAGCGCGGCGAGGTGGCCATGGTGGTGCGCCTGATCAAGCAGGTGATCCCCGACGTCACCGCCCTGGGCCTGCCATCGATACTCGACAAGCTGGCGATGCAGGACCGCGGGCTGATCCTGGTGATCGGCGCGGCCGGGGCCGGCAAGTCGACGACCCTGGCGAGCATGCTCGACTTCCGCAACCGCCACCGCTCCGGGCACATCGTCTGCATCGAGGACCCCATCGAGTTCCTCCACACGCACAAGAAGTCGATCATCGACCAGCGCGAGGTCGGCCTGGATACCCACAGCTACGAGGACGCTTTGCGCAACGTGCTGCGCGAGGCGCCGGACGTGATCATGCTCGGCGAGATCCGCGATGCCGCCACCATGCAGCACGCGCTGCACTACGCCGAGACCGGGCACCTGTGCGTCGCCACCCTGCACGGCACCAGCTGCCGCCACGCCATCGAGCGCATCACCCGTTTCTTCCCCGACGAGGCGCGCCCGCAGGTGCTGGCCGACCTGTCGCAGAACATCCTCGCCCTGGTCGGCCAGCGCCTGGTGCCCGGCACCCACCAGCGCCGCGCCGTGGCAGTGGAACTGGTGCTGGGCACGCCGCACATCCGCGGCATCATCCAGCGCGACGAGTTGCCCGAGCTCAAGGGTGCCGTCGAACGCGCGCTGGAGAGCGGCATGCAGAGCTTCGACCAGAGCCTCTACAAGCTGCTGGAGGAAGGCCGCGTGAGCGTGGCCGACGCCCTGAAGTTCGCCGACTCGCGCACCGATCTCGCGCTGAAGATCAAGCTGGAGCGCGGCATGGACGACGACAGCATCGGGCCGGCGTTTGGTAACTGAGTTAGGCCCTGCTGCTTTTCGTAGGAGCGAGCTTGCTCGCGAACACAGCTCACCGGCGGGCGCGGAGTTAAGCGGTTCGCGAGCAAGCTCGCTCCTACGAGGATGGCGCGGGGCTTTGGTAGCGGGCCGGGGCCGCGCTCTGCGCCTACAAGCTGCACCTTACAGAAGCCCTTCCTGCTGCTTTTCGTAGGAGCGGGCTTGCTCGCGAACACAGCTCACCGGCGGGCGCGGAGTTAAGCGGTTCGCGAGCAAGCTCGCTCCTACAGGATGCCCTCGAGCAACGCCTCGATATCCACGCTTTCAGCCATCGCCCGATTGCCCGCATCGCTGGGATGCAGGTGATCGCCGCTGTCGTAGGCCGGCAGCAGGCGCAGGGGGCGCTGCGGATCGCGCAGGTGCGCATCCAGGTCCAGCACCGCGTCGAATTCGCCGCTGTCGCGAATCCACTGGTTCACCCGCTGGCGCAGCGCCTCCTTGTTGGCGGCGTGGTAGTGCTCGATCGGCGACCCGCTCAGGGCGCGCTCGAACGGCAGTAGCGTCGCGCCGACGATACGCACGCCGCGCACATGGGCCTGGGCGATCAGTTGCCGATAACCGGCGACCAGGTCCTCGTACTGCACCAGCGGATTGTTCGGCGCGAAGGTGCTGCCGGGCCAGGAGATATCGTTGATCCCCAGCAGCACGATGGCCACCTTCACTCCCGGCTTGCCCAGCACGTCGCGCTGGAAGCGCGCCAGGGCGCTCTGCCCCATGCCGTCGGAGAGCAGCCGTGCGCCGGAAATCCCGGCATTGATCACGCCGACGTTGTGCGCCGCCAGGCGCTGCGCCAGCAGGTCGGGCCAGCGCTGGTCGCCGTCGAGGCTGGCGCCCCGGCCGTCGGTGATGGAGTCGCCGAGCACCGCCACCACCGGCCGCGGC
>NZ_JBGLYK010000317.1:0-4592 GCF_047304025.1 Pseudomonas sp. Pseusp97
GATCGGCGCCGGCCTCGCCCGCGTGGTCGCGGCCATGCAGGACCCGAACCCGCAAGTGGCCGGAAGCGGCATGCGGCGCATCGCCGAAGCCGGCATCGAGACGCGCTCCGGCGTGCTGGAAAACGAAGCCCGCGCGCTGAACCAGGGCTTTTTGAAACGCATGGAAACCGGCCTGCCATTCGTCCGCGTGAAGCTGGCGATGAGCCTGGACGGTCGCACCGCCATGGCCAGCGGCGAGAGCCAGTGGATCACCGGCCCCGCCGCGCGCCGTGCGGTACAGCGGCTGCGCGCGCAGTCCAGCGTGGTGCTCTCCGGCGCCGATACCGTGCTGACCGACGATGCCCGCCTGACCGTACGCCCGGACGAACTGGGCCTGGATGCCGAGCAGACCGAGCTGGCCTCCCGGCGCCAGCCGCTGCGGGTGCTGATCGATGGCCGCCTGCGCGTGCCGCTGACCGCTACCTTCTTCCAGGCCGGCCCCGCGCTGGTGGTGAGCACCCGGGACGACCCGAACTACGCCGTGGTGGGTCACGAATTGCTCAACCTCGCCGGCCTCGACGGCCAGGTCGACCTGCTGGCGCTGCTGAGCGAACTCGGCCGCCGTGGCGTCAACGAAATGCTGGTGGAAGCCGGCCCGCGTCTGGCGGGTGCCTTCGCCCGCCTCGGGCTGGTGGACGAATACAGCATCTTCATGGCGCCTAAGCTTCTCGGCTCCTCCGCGCGTCCGCTGCTGGAACTGCCGCTGGAGCGCATGAGCGAATCGCGCGAGCTGAAGATCGTCGACATCCGCGCGGTGGGAGACGACTGGCTGGTCACCGCCAGACCGCTGTAATGGCGCGCCGGCGGGCCGATCTCGGCTTGCCGCCGGGCGCGGAGCGATCAATAGGAAGCTTCCGAGTTGCGCCGGCCTGTGGTAAAACGCCACACGCGGTCGATGCTGTAACGGCCGCGATTGTCGTTCTCAGGGCGGGGTGCAAGTCCCCACCGGCGGTAATGACGCGCAATGCGTCTAGCCCGCGAGCGCCTGTCCAGACCGGTTCGCCGGATGGCCAGGGTCAGCAGACCCGGTGTGATTCCGGGGCCGACGGTCATAGTCCGGATGAAGAGAGAACGGGATGAGCCATCGGGGCGTGCCTGCGCGCGCCCGTGAAGTCCCTTCGATCGATACGCCCTGTTTTTAACCAAAACAGGAGTTCGCCACATGCATCATCTTTCCCAGTTGGCTACCCGGCCTTGCCGTCCAGCGGCCCTTGCCGTGCGGGAGGCCTCATGTTCACCGGCATAATCGAATCCATCGGCAGCATCGCGGCCATCACCCCCAAGGGCGGTGACGTGCGCCTGTACGTGAAGACCGGCAAGCTCGACCTCGCCGACGTCAAGCTCGGCGACAGCATCGCGGTCAACGGTATCTGCCTGACGGCGGTGGAACTGCCCGGCGACGGCTTCTGGGCCGACGTCAGCCGCGAAACCCTGGCACGCACCGCCTTCGCCCAGCTCAAGATCGGCAGCCGGGTGAACCTGGAAAAGGCCCTGACCCCGACCACCCGCCTGGGCGGCCACCTGGTCAGCGGCCACGTCGACGGCGTCGGCGAGATCGTCAAGCGCGAGGAAAACGCCCGCGCCATCCAGTTCACCGTGCGCGCCCCGCGCGAGCTGGCCAAGTACATCGCGCTCAAGGGCTCGATCACCGTGGATGGCACCAGCCTGACGGTGAACGCGGTCAATGGCGCCGAGTTCGAGCTGACCATCGTCCCGCATACCGTGCAGGAGACCATCATGGCCGACTACCGCGGTGGTCGCCTGGTCAACCTCGAGGTCGACCTGCTGGCGCGCTACCTGGAGCGTCTGCTGCTCGGCGACAAGGCGGCGGAGCCCGCAGCCGGCGCTGGCGGCATCACCGAAGCATTCCTGGCCGAAAACGGCTTCCTGAAACACTGATAAGGCTCGTCCCCGTATGGCACTCAACAGCATTGAAGAACTGCTCGACGACATGCGTCAGGGCAAGATGGTCATCCTCATGGATGACGAGGACCGCGAGAACGAAGGCGACCTGATCATCGCCTCCGAGTGCGTCCGCACCGAAGACATCAACTTCATGGCGCGCTTCGCCCGCGGCCTGATCTGCATGCCGATGACCCGCGAACGCTGCGAGCGCCTCGGTATCCCGCTGATGGTGCAGCGCAACGGTTCCGGTTTCGGCACCAAGTTCACCGTCTCCATCGAGGCCGCCGAAGGCGTCACCACCGGCATCTCCGCCGCTGACCGCGCCCGCACCGTGCAGGCCGCTGCGGCGAAGAACGCCGTCGCCGCCGACATTGTCAGCCCCGGCCACATCTTCCCGCTGATGTCGCAGCCCGGCGGCGTACTGGCTCGCGCCGGTCACACCGAAGCCGCCTGCGACCTGGCGCGCATGGCCGGCTTCGAGCCGTCCGGGGTGATCTGCGAGATCATGAACGACGACGGCACCATGGCCCGTCGGCCGGAACTGGAAGAGTTCGCCAAGCAGCACGACATCAAGATCGGCACCATCGCCGACCTGATCCACTACCGCCTGATCCACGAGCGCACCGTCGAGCGCCTCGCCGAGCAGCCGCTGGATACCGAGCTTGGCCAGTTCAAGCTGATTACCTACCGCGACTCCGTGGAAGGCGACGTGCACCTGGCGCTGACCCTGGGCAAGGTCTGCGCGGAAGAGCCGACCCTGGTGCGCGTGCACAACCCCGACCCGCTGCGCGACCTGCTGATGGTCAACCAGGCGGGCCGCTGGAGCCTGCGCGCGGCCATGGCCAAGGTGGCCGAGGCCGGCAGCGGCGTGGTGCTGCTGCTGGGCCACCAGGTGGGCGGCGACGACCTGCTGGCGCACGTTCGCGAGATCACCAGCACCGCCGCGCCGGTGCAGAAACCGACCACCACCTACAGCACCGTGGGTGCCGGTTCGCAGATCCTGCGCGACCTGGGCGTGCGCAAGATGCGCCTGATGTCGGCACCGATGCGCTTCAACGCGATATCCGGTTTCGACCTGGAAGTTGTAGAATACCTGCCCGCTGAATGAGCCTCACCGCCGTGCCCTGGCATGGCGGTGCCGTTCTTCTACCCTATTTGCGGAGCGTCACGCTGACGCTCCGGCTCTTTAACAGTGAGACTTGTCCATGACCCTGAAGACCATCGAAGGTACCTTCATCGCCCCCAAAGGCCGCTTCGCCCTGGTGGTTGGCCGCTTCAACAGTTTCGTGGTGGAAAGCCTGGTGGAAGGCGCCATCGACGCGCTGGTGCGCCACGGCGTCGCCCAGAGCGAAATCACCGTGATCCGCGCTCCGGGCGCCTTCGAAATCCCGCTGGTGGCGCAGAAAGTCGCCCAGCGCGGCGAGTTCGACGCCATCATCGCCCTCGGCGCGGTGATCCGCGGCGGCACCCCGCACTTCGAGTACGTAGCCGGTGAGTGCACCAAGGGTCTGGCACAGGTTTCCCTGCAGTTCGGCGTGCCGGTCGCCTTCGGCGTGCTGACGGTCGACTCCATCGAACAAGCCATCGAGCGCTCCGGCACCAAGGCCGGCAACAAAGGCGCCGAAGCTGCCCTGTCCGCCCTGGAAATGGTGAGCCTGCTGTCGCAGCTGGAGGCCAAGTGAGCACCCAGGACGGCAACACTCCGGACAACAAGCCCGCAAAGCCTGCCAAGCCGAACAAGATCGCCATGCGCCGCAAGGCCCGCAGCCTTGCGGTGCAGGCCCTGTATTCCTGGCAGATGGCCGGGCAGCCGCTCAACGAGATCGAGGCGACCTTCCGTACCGACAACGATTTCAGCGATGTCGACGGCGCCTACTTCCACGAGATCCTGCACGGCGTGCCGCGCCTGAAGACCGATCTGGACGAGGAATTCACCCCTTGCCTGGACCGCGCGCTGGAAGAGATCGACCCGGTGGAGCTGGCCATCCTGCGCCTGGCCACCTACGAGCTGCGCAATCGTCTGGACGTGCCGTACAAGGTCGTCATCAACGAAGGCATCGAGCTGGCCAAGACCTTCGGCGCCACCGACGGACACAAGTTCGTCAACGGCGTGCTGGACAAGCTAGCTCCGCGCCTGCGCGCCGCCGAACTGCGTGGCGCCAAGCGCTGAGGCATGGGTGAGTTCGAGCTGATCCGTCGCTACTTCGCCTCGGCCGCCTGTGCGGCCGGGGGCGAGGCAGTGGCCCTGGGAATCGGCGACGACTGCGCGCTCCTTGCGCCCAAGGCCGGCGAACAGCTGGCGATTTCCACCGATACCCTGGTCGTCGGCGTGCATTTCCCCGCCGTCTGCGATCCCTACCTGCTCGGCCAGCGTGCCCTCGCCGTATCCGCCAGCGATCTTGCGGCCATGGGCGCATCGCCCATCGGTTTCACCCTTGCCCTGACCCTGCCCGAGGCCGACCCGGCCTGGCTGGAGGGCTTTGCCCGCGGCCTGAACCAGAAGGCGCAGGAATGCGCGCTGGCGCTGATCGGCGGAGATACCACCCGCGGCCCGCTGGCGATGACCGTCACCGTGTTCGGCGGCGTGCCCGCCGGGCAGGCGCTGACCCGCTCCGGTGCGCAGCCGGGCGACCTGCTCTGTGTCGGCG
>NZ_JBGLYK010000318.1:0-4483 GCF_047304025.1 Pseudomonas sp. Pseusp97
GAGCAGAAGGCGCCGCCCGCGCCGGACAACAGCAGCGCGCGCACCTCGGGGTTGCGCCGCAGCGCAGTGAGCGCGTCGATCAGCTCGGCGATCAGGGCCGTGGACAGCGCGTTCTTGCGTTCCGGATTGGCCAGCGTCAGGCGCGCCAGTCCGTCTTCGATTGAGAGTTCGATGCTCGACATGCGTACCTCGCGGCAGGCATCCCGGCGCGAATGGCCGGCCCGCACGCGGCGGCCCGGCCCACCCGCATCACAGGGTGCGGGCGATGATTTCCTTCATGATTTCGTTGGAGCCGCCGAAGATGCGGCCCACCCGGGCGTTGGCGTACATCCGCGCGATGGGGTACTCGAGCATGTAGCCGTAGCCGCCGTGCAGCTGCAGGCACTCGTCGATCACCTTGCAGTTCTGCTCGGTGCTCCACCACTTGGCCATGGCCGCCGTCTCGCCGGACAGCTCGCCCTTGAGCACCTTGACCATGCAGTCGTCGACGAAGGCGCGGGCGATGGTGGCGATGCTCTTGCACTCGGCGAGCTTGAAACGGGTGTTCTGCAGGTCCAGCAGGGTCTGGCCGAACACCTTGCGGCTGCGCACGTATTCGGCGGTCTCTTCCACCGCGCGCTCCATGGTGGCCAGCGCGCCAAGGGCGATGATCATGCGTTCCTGCGGCAACTGCTGCATCAGCTGGATGAAGCCCTTGCCCTCCTCCGGGCCGAGCAGGTTCGCCGCCGGCACGCGCACGTCGTCAAAGAACAGCTCGGTGGTGTCCTGGCCCTTCTGGCCGATCTTTTCCAGGATGCGGCCACGGCGGAAGCCAGGCAGGTCCTTGGTTTCGATCACCACGATGGAGGTGCCCTTGGCGCCCTTCTCCGGGTCGGTCTTGGCCACCACCAGGATGAGGTCGGCGTGGTAGCCGTTGGTGATGAAGGTCTTCGAGCCGTTGATCACGTACTGGTCGCCGTCACGCACGGCGCGGGTCTTGATCGCCTGCAGGTCGGAACCGGCGCCCGGCTCGGACATGGCGATGGCGCCCACCAGCTCGCCGCGGGCCATCTTCGGCAGCCAGTCGAGTTTCTGCTCCTCGCTGGCATAGCGCAGTAGGTAGTGCGCGACGATTCCGCTGTGCACGTTGGTGCCCAGGCTGGTGCACATGGCGCGGCTCTGTTCCAGGGTCACGATGGCGTCGTGGGCGAAGGTGCCGCCACCACCGCCGTACTGTTCGGGAATGCTCGGCAGCAACATGCCGAACTCGCCGGCCTTCAGCCACATGTCGCGGTCGATGTACTGCTGCTTCCACCAGCGCTCCTCATGGGGCACCAGCTCGTTGGCGATGAAGCGGCGGATGGAGTCCTGGAAGATCACCAGGTCGTCGGTGATCCACGGCGATTGAGTGGCGCTCATGGCGGCTCCTCGGCAGACGATTCGGGAAACGATTCGTATAAGAAGGCCGGCCGCACGGGGCGGCCGGCAAAGGGACGGTCAGGGACGACCGCCGCCGACAATCAGCACCTGGCCGGAGACATAGTTCGACTCCGGGATGCAGAACAGGTAGACGCCACCGGCGGCTTCTTCCGGGGTACCGGCGCGGCCCATGGGGATCAGCGCGGCGGCGTTCTTCGCCATCTGCTCGCTGATGCCGACCTTCAGCTCGCGGCCGCCGACGTTGATGGTGGCGCCTTCGCCCGCTGCGGCGGAGGTCAGGCGGGTCTCGATCAGGCCGAAGGCGACGCTGTTGACGCAGACCTTGTAGCGGCCCCATTCCTTGGCCAGGGCCTTGGTCAGGCCATTGATCGCGGACTTGGCGGCCGAGTAGTTGGCCTGGCCGGGGTTGCCCATCACGCCGGAAACGGAAGAGATGTTGACCACCTTGCGGAACACCTCGCGGCCTTCCTCGGCTTCCTTCTTGGCGGCTTCGCGGAAGTGCGCGGAGGCGGCGCGAAGGATGCGGAACGGCGCGGAGACGTGGACTTCCATGATGTCGTCCCACTGCTGGTCGGTCATCTTCTGGATCACGTTGTCCCAGGTGTAGCCGGCGTTGTTGACGATGATGTCGAGGCCGCCGAAGGACTCCAGCGCGGTCTTCACGAAGCGCTCGCCAAAGTCCTTGTCGGTCACGCTGCCGACGCAGGCGACGGCGCGGCCGCCTTCGGCGACGATCTGCGCAACCACTTCCTCGGCCGGTGCCGCGTCGAGGTCGTTGACCACCACGGCGGCGCCGTCGCGGTGCAGCTTGAGGGCGATTTCACGACCGATGCCACGGCCGGAACCGGAAACGATGGCGACCTGGCCTGCGAGTTTGTTGCTCATTGTTGTTCTCCTGTTTCAGGCGTCCAGGGCCACGACGGCTTCGCCGGACAGTTTGATTTCACCCGCCTGGTTGCGGGTGGTGATTTCCAGGCGCAGGGTGCCGGCGGCCTCGTCCTTCTCCAGCACGCGGCCGGAGCAGGTGATGGCGTCACCCAGCTGGGTGATGGCGGCGAAACGCACCGAGAAACTGCGCAGGCGCTCCTGCGCTACCCAGTTGGTCAGCAGCCGGCCGAGGTAGGCCATGGACAGCATCCCGTGGGCGAACACGTCGGGCATGCCGGCCTTCTTCGCGAAGTCGATGTCGACGTGGATCGGGTTGTGGTCGCCCGAGGCGCCGCAGTACAGCGCCAGGGTGGTGCGGTTCACCGGGTCGGTGGTGAAGCTCGGCAGTTCGTCGCCGACGGCGATGGCATTCAGGTTCACGCTCGGCTCCTTCAATTGCGTACGACGAGGCTGTTGCGCAGCTGCGCCACCAGCTCGCCGGCTTCGTTGCTGACACGGGTCTCGCGCACCACGAACTCCAGCGCGCCGCCCTTCTTGTCGTAGATGTCGACGATCTTCGTCTCGAAGCTCAGGCGCTCGCCGGCGAAGGCCATGCGGTGGTAGGTGAAGCCCTGCTCGGCGTGGAGGATGCGGCCGAGGTCGATGTTCAGGCGCTTGAGCACCGAACCCGAGCCGCCGGCTTCCATGTCCAGGCAGAAGAGGAAGGTCGGCGGCACCGGCAGGCCGGGGTAGCCGGCGTCGCGGGCGGCGGTTTCGTCGCTGTAGCGCGCATCCGCCTGGCCGGTGGCCTTGGCGAAGAAGCGCAGGCGTCCCGCCTCGACCAGTTGCGTGTGGCTGGAGACCACCGCGCCGATATGGCTCTTGTCGATCATGCTCGCGGCTCCCGCATCACTGGCGCTGGAACAGGGTGACGACGCAGGCGCCGCCCAGGCCCAGGTTGTGCTGCAGGGCGAAGCGCGCGCCTTCCACCTGGGTGGCGTCGGCGGTGCCGCGCAGCTGGCGGGTCAGCTCGAAGCACTGGGCCAGGCCAGTGGCGCCCAGCGGGTGGCCCTTGGACAGCAGGCCGCCGGAGGGGTTGGTGACGATGCGGCCGCCGTAGGTGTTGTCGCCGTCGAGGATGAATTTCTCGGCGGTGCCTTCGGGGGTCAGCATCAGGCCTTCGTAGGTGATCAGTTCGTTGGCGGTGAAGCAGTCGTGCAGCTCCACCACCTGGATGTCCTGCGGGCCGACTCCGGCCTTCTCGTACACGAGGTTGGCGGCGTTGCGGGTCATGTCGTAGCCGACGACCTTGCGCATGTCGCCTTCGTCGAAGGTGCTGTTGCGGTCGGTGGTCATGGCCTGGGCGGCGATCACCACGTCGGTGCGCAGGCCGTGCTTCTTCGCGAAGGCCTCGGTGCAGACGATGGCGGCAGCCGCGCCGCAGGTCGGCGGGCAGCACTGCAGGCGGGTCAGCGGGTCGAAGATCATCGGCGAGGCCATCACTTCATCGACGCTGACCACGTTGCGGAACACCGCCAGCGGGTTGCGCGCGGCGTGCTGGCTGGCCTTGACGCGGATGCGGGCGAAGGTCTCGCGGCTGATGCCGTATTCCTTCATGTACGCACGGCCGGCACCGCCGAAGAACTGCGCGGCGCGCGGAGCTGCCTCGTCGAAGCCCTGCACCTGGGTCATGGTCTTGGCGAAGCGGTCCATCGGGCCGGTGCGGTCGGTGTAGGCGCCCTTCAGCGCGCCGGGGACCATCTGCTCGAAGCCCAAGGCGATGGCGCATTCCACGGCGCCGCTTTCCACGGCCTGGCGTGCCAGGAACAGCGCGGTGGAGCCGGTGGCGCAGTTGTTGTTGACGTTGACCACCGGGATGCCGGTCAGGCCGACGCCATAGACCGCGGCCTGGCCGCAGGTGGAGTCACCGTAGACATAGCCCACGTAGGCCTGCTGCACCAGCGCATAGTCGATGCCGGCGTCGGCCAGCGCGGCCTTGGCCGCATTGGCGCCCATGATGTGGTACTCGTCGCTCTGGCCCGGCTTGGTAAAGGGGATCATGCCGACCCCGGCCACCACTACTTTATTGCTCATGTGTTTCTCCTTGGGGATGGGCGTGTCGCGGGGGGGGGGGGGGGGGGGGGGGGGGGGGGGGGGGGGGGGGGGGGGGGGGGGGGGGGGGGGGGGGGGGGGGGGG
>NZ_JBGLYK010000319.1:0-4470 GCF_047304025.1 Pseudomonas sp. Pseusp97
GGCGCCGATGAACAGGTCGCCACGGCTCTGCAGCACGCCACCGAGGTTGCTGACGTCACGACCGGCGCTGATGTCGAGGCTGTTGGCGGCCTCGATGCGGGCGGCGCTGTCCGCGAAGCTGGTAGTCCAGGTGCGGTTGGCGCTCTGCGCGCTGTCGATGCGGGTGACGCTGCGTTCGTTGATCACGTCGCCGGTCAGTGCGGTAAGGCTGACGTCGCGCCCGGCGATGATGCCGCCGGCAGCATTGCGGATGCTGTCGTCGGCGAGCAGGTCGAGGCGGTTGCCGGCCTGGATCAGCCCGCTGTTGCTCAGGTTGCTGGCACTGGCGCTGAGGTTGTTGCTGGCGCGCAGAGTGCCGGCGTTGTTGAGTGCGCCGCCGCTGATGAGGGTGACGTCCTGGCCCTGGATCAGCGCGCCGGTGGGGCCGAGACGGTTTTCGGCCTGGGCGAGGTAGAGCACCGGGACGAGGACCTTCTCGCCGTTCACTTCGGCTTCTTCGAGCCAGACGATGTCGTGGGTCAGCGCCGCGACCTGTTCGGCGGAGAGGCCGACGCCGACGGAGAGCTGCAGGCTGTCCTTGTAGGCGATGGCGTTGTCCATCAAATAGCGGAACAGGGCTTCGTCGCTGGCCATGCCGTCGATGAAGCGCTGGCCGGTGCGCGCGGCCACGGCCTGCTGGATCAGGCGCTGTTCGTAGAGGCCGTCGCCGAGGCGCTTTTGTGCCTTGTCCGGGTCGTAGCCCAGTTGGCCGAGCAGGTAGTCGGAGCTGAGGAAGCTCTTCAGGCTGGTCAGTTCGGGGTTGGTCTCGATCAGGTACTTGTGGCTGTTGCTCGGGGTGGCGCTGCTGGGAAGGCCCTGCACACGGGGGATGTCGAAGCCGTTGCCGGAGGTGGCATTGGCGGAAGATGCGCCGCCACCCAGGGCGACGTTGCCGGCCCCGCCGACGGCGCCGCCCAGCGCCTGTTCGCGCTGAGTCGTGCCGAGGTCCTGGCCGTTGAAGGCGAGCTCACCGGCGCCCTGCACGCTGCCGGCCGCGCCGCCGCTGCCTTGCTCACCGCTCAGGCGGAACAGCCCGTTGCTACCCGAGGGCAGGCTGAAGCCCGGCAGGGTGATGGGGTTGACCTGCTGCTGGGCGAGGTCGGGCGGCAGTTGCGAGTTGATCGGCACCACGGTGGCGACCGGGCTGGCGCCGATGGCGGTGTCGCCGGTCTTCTGGCCCGGATTGACGAAGGTGTAGTTGTTGCGGATGACGCTGTTGTTGATCTCGCTGGCGGCAGTGATGCTGACATTGCCAGCGGCCTGGATGATGCCGGCGTAGCTCTGGTCGCCGCTGTTGAGCTGGGTGGTCGAGCCGTACTGCGGGTATTCCTTTTCGGTGCGGGCGATGAAGTGGCTCAGGGCGCTGGCGAGGCCGGCCGGGTCGTTGACGTAGTTCGGGCTGTCGACCCAGTACTGGTTAGTGAAGGCCTTGGCTTCGTTGCTGCGGCTGGCGTGGTCGCGGGTACGCTCGGAGCGCAGCACGCGCAGGGTTTCGGTTTCGCCAGTGACGACGCCTTCGTTGCTCAGGCTGGCGACATTGGCGTAGAGGTTCTGCCCGGCGCTGATGACGCTGCTGGCGTTGTTGATCGAGTCGCCCAGCAGGTTGAGGTTGCCGCCGGCGCTGATGGAAGAGGCGGCGCTGGCCTGGAGCACTTCGAGCTTGTCGCGCTCGGTGACTTCCCAGACCTGGTTTTCCTTGCCGCCGCTGCAGTCGGCGTTGTTGTCGTTGAAGTACTTGTAGCAGCTGACTTCGATGATCTGCGCGGTGTACTTGCCGGCATTGTTGACCACCAGCACCACGCGCTGGTTGTTCAGCGCGCCGACGTTCAGGCGCATGTCGCCCTGGCTCTCGAGGGCGGCGGAAAGGTTGTCCAGGCTGGCGGCGCGGCCACCGTTGTCGTCACCGGCGAAGTCGAGGCTGCCGAGGCTGTAGACGTTGGCGAAGCGGTTGGTAAAGTTCTGCGCACGCAGCTGCATATCGCCGCCGCTGAAGATCAGCGCGCCGTTCGCTTCGCCGTCGTTACGCAGGTTCCAGGCGTTGAGGCGCACGTCGCCGGCGCCGCCGAGGGTGCCGTAGTTGTTGAGGGTGCCGGCGCTGGCTGCGAGGTTGCCGCCCGCGGTGATGCGGCCCCGGTTGTTCAGGGTGTTGGCGTTCAGGGTGACGCCCTGGCCGCTGGCAAGGCTGCCGCTCAGGTCGATCAGGTTGGCGCCAAGATTGAAGCTGCCGACGCTGCTGGTGCGGCCCGCCCCGCTGTAGGTCCCGCCGAGCTGTATATCGAGGCTGCCATCGCTGGCGATCAGCCCCTCGTTGGCCCAGTTTCCGCCACGGCCGACGAGGCTCTGTGCGGCCAGCAGCTGGCCGTTGGCGCCCTGGTTGAGCTGGCCGATGTCCAGGTTCAGGTTACGCGCCTGGATGATGGCGTTGTTGGTCCAGCTGGCGGCCTGGTAGGTGAGGCTGCCGTTGGAGGTGAAATTACCGCCGGCCTGGCCGGCTTGGGCGAGGTCGACGCCGAAGGTTCCGGTGCCGACGTGCAGGACGTTGCCGCCGCCATTCTGCAGGGCGCCGGTCTGCAGGATCAGGTCCTGGGTGGCGCCTTCGATGCGGCCGAGGTTGTTGTTAAGCAGGCCGCCGCTGGCGATCTTCATCTGGCTCGGGCTGGCCGCGAGCAGCAGGCTGCCGGGTGCTTGGCCCAGGGCACGGATTGCACCCACCACGTTGTTGATGCTGGCCGCGCCGAGGGTCAGGTTGCCGCTGCTTTCGATCAGGCCGAACTGGTTGTTCAGCGCGCCATTCAGGCCGGCGTCGATGTTGCCGGCGCCGATCCGGCCGCCCTGGCCGAGGGCTGCGCCGTCGTTGAACAGCTGGTTGCCGCGCAGATAGAGCAGGTTGCCGGCATAGAGGCCGCCGCCCTGGTTGTTCAGGTCGCTGGTGCTGATGCGGTTGTCGCCGCTGACCGCCGAGAGGTGGCCGCTGCGGTTGTCGATGCCGCCCAAGGCGGTGAGGTCGAGCGCCCTGGCCTGGGTGGTGCCGGCGTTGTTGCTGAACTGGCCGGTGACCAGCTTGAGGTTGCCGTTGGCGGCGTTGATGACGCCACCGCCGCTGTTGTCGAGGCTGGCGCTGCCCAGGTCGAGCTGGCCGTTCTGGCTGATGATGCGGCCGTTCTGGTTGCCCAGGGCACCGCTGGCCTTGAGGGTGGTGTCGCCCTGGCCCTGCAGGGTGCCGCCGGCGTTGGCGATGCTGCCGGCGCTGACGTTGAGCTGGCCGGCCTTGCTGAACACCAGGCCGTCCTGGCCGTTGAGCAGTTCGGCGGTGAGTTGCAGGGTCAGGTCGTCCTGCGCGGCCACGGTGCCGCCGACGCTGTTGTCGAAGCGCCCGGCGAGGACCTTGAGCAGCCCCTGGCTGGCGAGCTGGCCACCGCGGTTTTCCAGGCTGCCGACGCTCAGGTTGAGCGGGCCGCCGCTGGCGATTTTCGAGCCGGCGCCGTTGTTCAGCAGCGCGCCGAGCAGGCCCAGGCGCAGCGCGCCCTGGCTGACCAGGCTGCCGCCGCTGTTGTTCAGGCTGCTGGCGTCGTAGTCGACGCTGGCGGCGCTGATCTGCCCGGCACGGTTATCCACAGCCTTGGCGCTGCCGGTCAGGCCGCCCTGGGCGCTCAGCAGGCCGCCGTTGCTGTTGTCAACGTCGCCGCCGACGGTCAGGCCGAGCCCGCCCTGGGTGGAAACGATGCCGCCGGCGTTGTTCAGGCTGCCGGCGCCGAGGCCGAGGTTGCCTTTGCTGACCAGCGCGCCGGCGCCGTGGTTGTCGAGCGCGCCGCTGACCCTGGCGGTCAGCGCGCCATCGCGGCTGGAGAGCGTGCCGCTGCTGCTGTTGTCCAGGCTGGCGGCGTTGACCGCCAAGCCTTGCCAGCCGGAGAGCAGGCCCTGGTTGGCGTTGCGCAGGGCGCCGGCGTTCAGTTGGAGCTGGCCGGCGCTGATGATCCGGCCGCCGGCGCCGTTGTCGAGCTGGCCGCTGGCGGTGAGCGCGAAGCCCTGGCTGGCGGAGATTTCCCCACCACGGTTGTCGAGGTTGCCCAGGCCGTTGATTTGCAGAGCGCCGGCGGCGCTGAGCAGGCCGCCGCGGTTGTCGAAGTCGCCGCGCTGGGCGCCGTTGCCCAGGTCGAGGGTGACCCTGCCTTCACCGATCAGCGCGGCCTGGCGCTGAATCAGCTGGGCGACGATCAGCTGCAGGTCGCCCTTGGCGGAAATTTCCCCGCCGTTGGTGGATTCGAGCTTGCCCCCGCGCAGGGTCAGTGCGCCCTGGCTGGTAATCAGGCCGCCCGGTTTGCCGGCGGCGTTGGCGCCGTTGAGGACGTTGCCGGCGCCGAGGCCGAGGCCCTGCGCACCGCTGACGACGCCGTCGCGGTTGTCGAGGTCGGCGGTGGTGGCGTCGAGGCG
>NZ_JBGLYK010000031.1:0-39977 GCF_047304025.1 Pseudomonas sp. Pseusp97
GTCGCCGCCAGTGGCCTGCTCTACGCCGCCGACGGCCAGCGTCAGGCCAGCCGCGAGATGACCTGGGTCGGCGGTGGCGCCGCGCTGGGTACCCTGCTCCTGCTGCTGCTCGCCTTCCGCCGCGTGCGTGCACTGCTGGCCTTCCTGCCGGTGCTGGTCGGCGTGCTGGCCGGCGCCACCGCGTGCATCGCGCTGTTCGGCAAGATCAACCTGCTCACCCTGGTACTGGGCGCCAGCCTCATCGGCGTGGCCTCGGACTACCCGCTGCACTATCTGTCGAAAGCCTGGACGGCCACTGGCAACAATGAAGGGCAGTGGCAGCCCTGGCACGCGCTGAAGCTCAGCCAGCGCGGGCTGCTCCTCAGCCTCGCCACCAACCTGATCGGCTACCTCGCCCTGGCCTGCACGCCCTTCCCGGCGCTGACCCAGGTGGCAACCTTCTCGGTGGCCGGCCTGCTCGCCGCCTACCTGTGCGTGATCGGCCTGCTGCCGCTGCTGCTGCGCGGCGATGCCATCGCCCCGCAACCCTTGCTGCTGGCGCTGGGCGAACGCCTGATCCGCCTGCGCGAGTCCCTGCTCCAGCGCACCGGCAGTTGGCCGTTGCTCGCGGTGGTCGTGCTGTTCTGCGCCGGCGGGCTGTGGCAACTGCAGGTGAAGAACGACCTGCGCCAGTGGCTGGGCGCCAGGCCGCAATTGCTCAGCGAGGCCCAGGCCGCCGCTCGCATCACCGGCTACCAGCCCACCAGCCAGTTCTTCCTGGTTCGCGCCAGCGATGAAACCCAGTTGCTGCAGCGCCAGGCCGAATTCGCCGCACGGCTGGACCAGCTGGTCGCCTCCGGCCAGCTCAAGGGCTACCTCGCGCTCAACCAGTTGCTCGCCACCGCGCAGCAGCAACAGCAGGCCCGCGAGGCCCTGCGCCAGTTGCCGCAACACTGGCAGGCGCTGATCGACCTGGGCATTCCACAGGCCGCGCTGCAAGCCGAGCTGGAGCAGTTGGAAAAACTCCCGGAACAGCATCTGGACCAAGCGCTGCAAGGCCCGCTGGGCGAGCCGTGGCGGCCGCTCTGGCTGGGCACGGTGGACGGCGGCGTGGCCGGGCTGGTGAGCCTGCAAGGTCTGTCCGACGCAGGCGTGCTGGCCGAGCAGGCGAAAGGTCTGGAAGGCGTGCAGCTGGTGGATCGCCTCGGCGAGCTGAACCGCCTGTTCGCCGCCACCCAGGTCAGCGCCACCGAACTCAAGCTGCTCTCCTGCGTGCTGATCTTCGCCCTGCTGCTCAAGCCCTTCGGCCCGCGCGGCGCGCTGCGCATCGTCCTGTTGCCGCTGCTGGCGGCGCTGTGCAGCCTCGCCAGCCTCGGCTGGCTGGGCCAGCCGCTGACGCTGTTCAGCCTGTTCGGCCTGCTGCTGGTCACCGCCATCGGCGTGGATTACACCATCCTCATGCGCGAGCGCGTCGGCGGCGCGGCGGTGAGCCTGGTCGGCGTGCTGCTGGCGGCCATCACCACCTGGCTGTCGTTCGGCCTGCTGGCGCTGTCGGCCACGCCGGTGATCAGCAACTTCGGCCTGGCCGTGGGCCTTGGCCTGGGCTTCTGTTTCCTGTTCTGCCCCTGGGCGCAGGCAAGCCCCCGCGAAGGAGCGCCGGCATGCTGACGGTCCTCTTCTGGCTGGCCATGCCGCCGCTGTTCGCCGGCGCGGTGATCGGCGGGCGGCGCCTGCGCCTGCTGCCCATCGTCAGCCAGTTGCTGGTGGCCGGCCTGCTGCTGCCGCTGTTGTTCGTCGCGCTGCAGGGCCAGGGCTTCGAGGTGCGCACGCTGGTCGCTGCGCCCTGGCTGCGGCCGCTCTACGACATCGGCTTCGCGCTGCTGCTGGGGCATATCCTGAGTGACGTGATCGACCTCGACGTCAGCCGCCAGAGCCTGAAGATCGCCCTGCCCAGTTTCGCCGTGCCGCTGGCCTGCGGCATGGCCAGCGCGTGGTGGCTGCTGGGCGTGCGCGAGGGCATGAGCGTGCTGGGCATCGGCCTGCTGTTCGCGATCACCGCGATTCCGGTGCTCTACCTGTTCCTGCGCAACATCGACTATCCCGAGGACGCCACCCGCCGCCTGATGCACGCGGCCGTGCTGATGGACCTGTGGTGCTGGAGCCTGTTCGGCCTGGCCGAGGGCAGCAGCGATCCGTCGAAGTTGCTGTGGCCGCTGCTGGCGGGCGCGGTTCCGCTGCTGCTGCGCCTGCTCGGCGTGCGTCAACACCTGGCCTACAGCCTGCCATTCTTCGGCCTGATGATCGCCTTCCAGCACTGGCACCTGAACACCCTGGTGTTCGCCATTACCTGGCTGATGGCCCAGGCCGCGGTGCGCCAGCCGTTCCGCCTGCCGGTGTCGCCACGCGCGGGGCAGGCACTGCAGAACACACTGCTGGTGCCGCTGGTGCTGACCTTCGGCATCCTCCAGATCGATTTCCACTACGCCCTCTCCGGCTATTCCTGGCTGTACCTCGGCGCGCTGCTGGTACTGCCGGTGCTCAGCAAGCTGGCCGGCAGCTGGCTGGGCCTGCGCTGGGCGCTGCCGGGCGCGAGCCGTGGCGAGCTGTGGAAGGAAAGCCTGCTGCTGAACATTCGCGGGCTGACCGAGATCGTCTTCCTCAACCTGTTGTTCCAGCAGGGCCACATCGACTCGCTGCTGTATTTCAGCCTGCTGCTGATGAGCCTGTTCGCCACCCTGCTGCCCGCTTTCTGCGGCGTGCGCCGTCCGCGCAGCGCCACCCAGGACATTGCCCCGGCAAGGAGCCCTTCTGATGCCTGCCCCTGATCTGCAACAACGCACCGTCGTCGTCATCGGCGCAGGGCCCTCCGGCGCCATCGCCGCCGCCCTGCTCAAGCGCAAGGGCCACGACGTGCTGGTGCTGGAGCGCCAGCGCTTCCCGCGCTTCTCCATCGGCGAGAGCCTGCTGTCGCACTGCCTGGACTTCGTCGAGGAAGCGGGGATGCTCGACGCCGTGCTCGCCGCCGGCTTCCAGACCAAGCACGGTGCGGCTTTCGGCTGGGGCGAGCGCTACACCGCGTTCGACTTCCGCGACAAGTTCACGCAGGGCAAGGGTTCGACCTTCCAGGTGCAGCGCGCACGCTTCGACCAGTTGCTGGCCGACCAGGCCGAACTGCAGGGCGTGGAAATCCGCTACGAGGAAGAGATCATCGCCGCCGATTTCACCGGCGACTGCCCGCGCCTGCGGGTGCGCCGCCTGGACGGCAGCGAGTACGAGGTGGAATGCGCCTTCGTCCTCGACGCCAGCGGCTACGGCCGCGTGCTGCCGCGCCTGCTCGATCTGGAAGCGCCGTCCGGCTTCCCGGTGCGCCGTGCGGTGTTCACGCATATCGAGGACCGTATCGACGCGCCCGAATTCGACCGCGAGAAGATCCTCATCAGCATCCACCCCGAGGAACGCGGCATCTGGTACTGGACCATCCCCTTCAGCGACGGCCGCACCTCCGTCGGCGTGGTTGCCGAGGATCGCCATTTCGAAGGCAGGCTGGATGACCTGGACGCCTGCCTGAAGGGCTTCTTCGACGCCGCGCCGAACCTGCGCCCGCTGCTGAAGAACGCCGTGTGGGACACCCCCGCGCGCACCCTCGGCGGCTACTCGGCGAACGTCAAGCGCCTCGCCGGCCCTGGCTTCGCCCTGCTGGGCAACGCGGCGGAGTTCCTCGACCCGGTATTCTCCTCCGGCGTCACCATCGCCATGCGTTCCTCCAGCATGGCGGCGAACCTGCTCGATCGTCAGCTCAAGGGCGAGACGGTGGACTGGGAAGCCGACTTCGCCCGGCCGCTCAAGCGCGGCGTGGATACCTTCCGCGCCTATGTCGAAGGCTGGTACGACGGCAGCTTCCAGGACGTGATCTTCTACGAGAAGGCCGACCCGGACATCCGCCGGATGATCTGCTCGATCCTCGCCGGCTACGCCTGGGACACGCGCAACCCCTTCGTCGCCGAACCGCAGCGCCGCCTGCGGGTGCTCTCCGAAATCTGCGCCAGCTGAAAAGGACAAGGACTGTCATGACCCGCCCCGCCTCCACCTACGTCGAAGAAACCCGTTTCGGTTTCTGGTTCCTGCAGAGCCACACCTGGCAGCACCACGTGCTGCGCGTGGCGATCAACGACCTCAAGCGCCTGGTCAGCTGGGACGTCCCGCAGAACCCGGTGCTGCTCGACGCCGGCTGCGGCCAGGGCCGCTCCTTCCGCCTGCTGCGCGATGCGTTCAAGCCCGGCCGCATGATCGGGCTGGACGCCGACCCGCACAGCCTCGACTGCTCGGCCATGGAAGCCGCGCGGGAGAATATCGAGGTGGAGCTGAACTGCGCGGACTGCGCCGACCTGATGCTGCCTTCGGCCAGCGTCGACATCCTGTTCTGCCACCAGACCTTCCATCATCTGGTGGAGCAGGAGCGTGCGCTGGCCGAGTTCTGGCGAGTGCTCAAGCCGGGCGGCCTGCTGCTGTTCGCCGAGTCCACCCAGGCGTACATCGATACCTGGGTGATCCGCTGGTTCTTCCGCCACCCCATGCACGTGCAGAAGAGCGCCGCACAGTACCTCCAGATGCTCCGCGAGCAGGGCTTCGAATTCAGCGAGAAGAACGTCTCCTACCCGTACCTGTGGTGGAGCCGCGCCAGGGACTTCGGCCTGCTCGAGCGCTGGGGCCTGCGCAAACCCAAGCCGTTCGGCCAGCGCGAGGAAACCCTGGTCAACGCCGTGGTACGCAAACCACTGGAGAGCCGCTGAGCATGATCCGCTGGCTGAGTCTTGCCTTCGTCCTGCTGCTGGCCGGTTGTGCCCAGCATGCGCCGCTGCCGTCTGCGATGCCGCCGCTGGCGACGCCGTTGCAGCTGCACATCCAGCGCGAACAGGCAGGCGCCAGCCAGGACTGGCTGCTGGTCGTCCAGCAGGAGGGCGCAGCGCTGCGCTGGTCGCTGATCGATCCGCTGGGCATCCCGCTGTCGCGCCAGTTGCTGCGTGATGGAGAATGGAGCAACGACGGCCTGCTGCCGCCCAACCCCGAAGCGCGCGAGCTCTTCGCGGTGCTGCTGTTCGCCCTCGCTGCGGACGACGAGCTCGCCGCACGCTACCGGGCCACGGACTACCAGGTGCGCGACGGCCAGCGCAGCCTGCAGCAGCGCTGGAAGATCAGCTACCGTTCGGCGCAGGACTTCGACCTGGAAAGCCCTGACCTGCGCTACCACGTGACGCCTCTGGAAACAGTCCCATGACCGCGACCTACCTGAACGAGCTGGGCCTGATCTGCGCACTGGGCAATGACCGCCGCGAAGTGGCCGCCGCGCTGCTGGCGGGCGAGTCCGCCGGCATGCAGGTGCAGGCCGGCTGGGTGCCGGGCCGGAGCATTCCGGTGGGCACGGTGAAGGCGCGCCTGGCGGCCATCCCCGACAAGCGCCACGACACCCGTAACAACCGCCTGCTGCTGGCCGCCGCCACGCAGATCGACCCGGCTATCCGCGCCGCCATCCAGCGCTACGGGGCCGCGCGCGTGGCGGTTGTGCTGGGCACCAGCACCTCGGGCATCCAGGAAACCACCCAGGGCATTCGCCATCACCGCCTGCACGGGCAGTTGCCCGAGGGCTTCCACTACTCGCACCAGGAGCTGTCGGACCCGGCGGTGTACCTCGCCGCACACTATGAACTGGCCGGCCCGACCTACGTGATTTCCACCGCCTGCACCTCCAGCGGCCGCGCCCTGCAAAGCGCACGTCGGCTGCTGAAGCTGGGGCTGTGCGACGCCGTGCTGTGCGGCGGCGTGGACAGCCTGTGCGAGCTGACGCTGAACGGCTTCAGCGCACTGGAAGCGGTCTCGGACGAGCTGTGCAAGCCCTTCTCGGCGAACCGCAAGGGCATCAACATCGGCGAAGGCGCCGCGCTGTTCCTGATGACCCGCGAGCCCAGTGAAGTGGCCTTGCTCGGCGCCGGCGCCAGCTCCGACGCACACCACATCTCGGCCCCCGACCCCGAAGGCCGTGGTGCCCGCGAGGCGATGCGCAAGGCGCTGGCCGACGCACGACTGGACGCCGGGCAGATCGCCTACCTGAACCTGCACGGCACCGCGACCCTGCATAACGACGCCATGGAAAGCCTTGCCGTCAGCGCGGAGTTTCCCGCCGGCGTACCCTGCTCCTCGACCAAACCGCTGTCCGGGCATACCCTCGGCGCCGCCGGCGCGCTGGAAGCGGCGTTCTGCTGGCTGCTGCTGGGCGAGCACAACCCCGACCGGCGCCTGCCGCCGCAACGCTGGGACGGCATCGCCGACCTGCAATTGCCCGCGCTGCAACTGGTGGGCGAAGACGCACCGCAACTGCCGGCCGAAGGCCCGCGCTACCTGATGAGCAACTCGTTCGCCTTCGGCGGCAACAACATCAGCCTGATCCTGGGCGAGATGAGCAAGGACTCTGGAGTGACCCGATGATCGACTGGCCGATCGCCTCCCTGCTGCCCCACGCGGGCGACATGATCCTCATCGACGAAGTGCTCGACTTCGGCGACGAGGACATCCGCACGCGCCTGACGGTGCGCTCGGGCGGCCTGTTCAACGAGGCCGACGGCAGCCTGCCGGCCTGGGTCGGCGTGGAGCTGATGGCGCAGAGTGTCGCTGCCTACGCCGGTTACCAGGCGCGCTCGCGCGGCGAGCCGGTGGAGCTGGGCTTCCTGCTCGGCACGCGTCAGTACCAGTGCGACGTGGCGAGTTTCCCGGCCGGCGCGCAAATCACCATCCACGCCATCCGCACCCTGCAGGACGACAACGGCATGGGCGTCTTCGAATGCCATCTCGAAGGGCCGGGGATCAAGGCACTGGCGCGCCTCACCGTGTTCCGCCCGCCCGAGGTTGCCAGCTACCTGCAGGAACCCGATTTCAAGAAGACCGATTCGAAAGAGCCAAGCGTATGACTGATTCCATCCTCGTAACCGGCTCCAGCCGCGGCATCGGCCGCGCCATCGCCCTGCGCCTGGCCCGGGCCGGCTTCGACCTGGTGCTGCACTGCCGCAGCGGCCGCGCCGAAGCCGACGCCGTGCAAGCCGAAATCCAAGCACTGGGGCGCAGCGCCCGCGTGCTGCAGTTCGACGTGGCCGACCGCGAAGCGGCGCGCAGCATCCTCGAAGCCGATGTGGAAACCCACGGCGCCTATTACGGCGTGGTGTGCAACGCCGGCCTGACCCGCGACGGCGCCTTCCCCGCGCTCAGCGAAGAGGACTGGGACCAGGTGCTGCGTACCAACCTCGACGGTTTCTACAACGTCCTGCATCCGCTGATCATGCCGATGATCCGCCGCCGCCAGCCGGGGCGCATCGTCTGCATCACCTCGGTGTCCGGGCTGATCGGCAACCGCGGCCAGGTCAACTACAGCGCCTCCAAGGCCGGCGTGATCGGCGCCGCCAAGGCGCTGGCCATCGAGCTGGGCAAGCGCAGGATCACGGTCAACTGCGTTGCGCCGGGGCTGATCGACACGGCGATGCTCGACGAGCAGGTGCCGGTCGAGGAAATCCTCAAGATGATCCCCGCCCAGCGCATGGGCACCCCGGAAGAAGTCGCCGGCGCAGTGAATTTCCTCATGTCGGCCGAGGCCGGCTACATCACCCGCCAGGTACTGGCGGTCAACGGAGGGCTGTGCTGATGAAGCGCGTGGTCATCACCGGCATGTCGGGCATCACGTCCCTGGGTTCTGACTGGGCGAGCATCGAGGCGAACTTCAACGCCAACCAAAGCGGCATCCGCCGCATGGACGAGTGGGACCGCTTCACCGAACTCAACACCCGCCTGGCCGGTCCGGTGCTGGACTTCACGGTGCCCAAGCACTGGACCCGCAAGCAGCTGCGCAGCATGGGCCGCGTCTCGCGCCTGTCGGTGGGCGCCGCCGAGCGCGCGCTGGCCGATGCCGGTTTGCTCGACGATGAATCCATCCGCGACGGGCGCATGGGTGTGGCCTGCGGCTCGTCCACCGGCAGCACCGACGAGATCAAGGCGTTCGGCAACATGCTGCTGAACTCCGTGGCGGACGGCCTCAACGCCAACTCCTACGTGCGCATGATGCCGCACACCACCGCGGCGAATATCAGCATCTTCTTCGGCCTCAAGGGCCGGGTGATCCCGACCTCCAGCGCCTGCACCAGCGGCAGCCAGGGCATCGGCTACGCCTACGAGGCGATCCGCTTCGGGCGCCTGCCGCTGATGCTCGCCGGCGGCGCCGAGGAGCTGTGCCCGACCGAGGCCATGGTGTTCGACGCGCTCTACGCCACCAGCCTGAAGAACGACACCCCGCAGCAGACGCCGCGCCCCTACGACAGCGGGCGCGATGGCCTGGTGATCGGCGAAGGCGCCGGCATGCTGGTGCTGGAAGACCTGGACCACGCCCTCGCCCGTGGTGCGCGTATTCATGCCGAGATCGTCGGCTTCGGCAGCAACGCCGATGGCCAGCACACCACCCGCCCGGAGCAGTCGACCATGCGCCGCGCCATGGAGCTGGCCCTGGAAGACGCAGGCCTCGCGCCCGACGCCATCGGCTATGTGAATGGACATGGCACCGCTACCGAACAGGGCGACATCGCCGAAACCCTGGCCACCAGCGAACTCTTCGGAAATCGCATGCCGATCAGCTCGCAGAAGAGTTTCCTGGGCCACACTCTGGGAGCGTGCGGCGCGCTGGAATCCTGGTTCAGCATCGAGATGATGAACAGCGACCGCTACGTGCACACCCTCAACCTGGACGAGATCGACCCGCGCTGCGGCGAGCTCGATTACCTGCGGGGCGAGCCGCGCGCGATGAGCCACGAGTACGTGATGAACAACAACTTCGCCTTTGGCGGGATCAACACTTCGCTGATCTTCCGCCGCTGGCGCTGAGCATTCTCACCGCAACAGCCCAACGACACTGCAAGGAGAGCAATCCATGTCCCGACTGATCCGTAGCGTTCTGCTGTGCGCCGCCGCCGTGCTGGCCGTCGGTTGCACCACCAAGCCGGTGGAGAACATCGACCAGAGCCTGCCGCCGGACAGCAACCGCACTTCGGTGCAGGTGCAGGCGGCGATCCATGATGCACTGGAAGAGCAGAAATGGACCGTGCAGCAGGACTCCGGCAACGTGATCTACGCCGAGATCACCGTGCGCGAGCGGCATCACGCCGAAGTCAGCATTCCCTACAGCAGCCAGCATTACTCCATCAAGCTGCGCAGCAGCCGCGGCCTGGACGAGAAGGACGGGCAGATCCACCGCAACTACAACAAGTGGGTCGCCATCCTCAACAACAAGATCCTGCAGAACCTGCACCTCGCCCCGCCGAGCAACTGATCCCCTCATCGACAAGGAGTCGATCCATGCAACGCAAGACCCTCGGGCTGTTTGCCCTCGCGCTCTGCGCGTCCATCCCCGGCATCAGCCAGGCTCGCGACACCACCCTGCACCTGCCCTTCGACGAAGTCGTCGCCGAGGCGGTGAAGGCCGGTCGCCTGGACGGCAGCGTGAAGTTCTACCTGGCGGGCAACCCGGCGGGTGACAAGCTGAACGTGGTCCAGTCCGGCGCCATCACCAACAAGAAGACCAACGCCTTCAACAAGAGCGACGAGGAAGCCTGCCGCTGGGCGCTGCAGTCGGCACTGATCACCCTGCAGGACTCGGCGAAGAAAGTCGGCGCCACCGCCGTGACCAACATCGTCAGCTACTACAAGCGCAACGAGTACAAGGACGCCAGGCAGTTCGAGTGCCACGCCGGCGCAGTCATCGCCGGCGTCGCGCTGAAGGCGGACTACGCCAAGTAAGCCGAACGGTGCCCTCGCGTAGGGCGCATGACGCCTCGGGCGTTATCCGCCGGATTGCCTCCGGTATCGGCGGATAAAGCGTTCCGCTTTATGCGCCCTACGATCCCACTCGGTAATCCGCGCCACGCGCCTCACCGTAGGGCGCATAACGCCTCAGGCGTTATCCGCCGGATTGCCTGGGGTAGCGGCGGATAAAGCGTTCCGCTTCATCCGCCCTGCGATCGCTCAACCGGCCCTGCCGGCCTGGACTTCCTGGGTCACCAGGTCGAAGAACGATTGCGCCAAGCGCGACGCCTCGTTGCGCCGCCGCACCAGCCACACCGAACTGGTCGCGCCCGGATCGCTCAGGGTGCGATAGACCACGCCGTCCACCCGCGTCCGGCGGAACGACGCCGGCAGCATCGACACGCCCAGCCCCGCCGCCACCAGGCCGATGATCGTCATCGCCTCGCCGGCTTCCTGGGCGATGCGCGGGCTGAAGCCGGCCTGCCGCGACAGCGCCATCAGCTGGCTGTAGAGCCCGGTGCCGTAGCTGCGCGGGAAGAACACGAAAGGCTCATCCGCCAGCGCGGCGAATTCCAGGCCCTCCTGGCTGGCCTGCGCCAGCGGGTGGTCGGCGCGCAGCACGGCCACCAGGGGCTCGCTGAACAGCTCCACGGCCTCCAGGGTTTCCGGCAACGGAATCGGGCGGATCAGGCCGACCTGCACACGCTCTTCCAGCAGCGCCTGCACTGCCTGGCCGCTGCTGAGTTCCTGCAGGTCCAGGTGCACGTCCGGATAAGCCTGGCGGAACGCCAGGATGGCGCGTGGGATGCTGGAGGTGAAGGGCGCCGACGCGGTGAAGCCGACCTTCAGCTCGCCGATCTCCCCCTGGTGCGCACGCCGGGCCAGGAGCACGGCGCGATCCACCTGCTGCAGCACCTGCCGCGCTTCATCGAGGAACAGCTTGCCGGCCTCGGTGAGCGCCACGCGGCGGTTGGTGCGCTCCAGCAGCCGCGCGCCGATCTCTTCCTCCAGCGCCTGGATCTGCTGGCTCAGCGGCGGCTGGGAAATCCCCAGCTGCTCGGCGGCGCGGCCGAAGTGCAGCTCTTCGGCCACGGCGATGAAATAACGCAGGTGTCGCAGTTCCATGGTGCCCTCACAGGGGATCGTGCCGTGCGGTTCGCGAGCAAGCTCGCTCCTACAGGTTGATGCCAGCGCGCTCTTCGTAGGAGCGAGCTTGCTCGCGAACCGCCGCCTGTATGACGCAGACGCAACGATTCGTAAAACGACTCAAACGTGTCGATTAATATATTGGAAATAATAAAGCCCGCTCCTTATCCTTTCCACACAAGCCCAATAACGACTACCAACCTGCTCCCTGCCTGGCCGCGCGGGCCCTTGCCGCCATTCCAGGCCCTCTGCTGTCATTCCACCTGAGGTGTGTCGTGAGTCAACCTGCCCTGCGGGCTTTGCGGGAAGAACATCCCATGGCGGCCGAGCCGTCCGTCGTAACAGAGCCAGTCGCCGCCAACGATCCGGCCGCGCTGCTGGAAAGCGCGCGAGAAGCCAATGGCGACGTAGTGCGCGCCGTCGAAGACATCGAAACCTACATCGAGAAAGGCACCCCGGAATTCATGCGCACTTCGCTTGCGCTGTTCTCCGGCGGCTTCGCCACCTTCGCCCTGCTCTACTGCGTGCAGCCGATGATGCCGGTGCTGTCGCAGGCCTTCAGCCTGAGCGCTGCGCAGAGCAGCCTGGTGCTGTCGATCTCGACCATCACCATGGCCTTCGGCCTGCTGGTCACCGGGCCGATCTCCGACGCCATCGGGCGCAAGTCGATCATGGTCGCCTCGCTGGTCCTCGCCGCGCTGTTCACCCTCGGCAGCTCGCTGATGCCGACCTGGCACGGCGTGCTGGCCATGCGCGCGCTGCTCGGCCTGTCGCTCAGCGGTCTGGCGGCGGTGGGCATGACCTACCTCTCCGAGGAGATCCACCCGCAGCACATCGGGCTGTCGATGGGACTCTATATCGGTGGCAATGCCATCGGCGGCATGAGTGGGCGGCTGATCAGCGGCGTGCTGGTGGACTACGTAAACTGGCATGTCGCGCTGGCCACCCTGGGCGTGCTCGCCCTGGCGGCGGCGCTGCTGTTCTGGCGCATCCTTCCCGAATCGAAGAACTTCCGCCCGGCGCCGCTCAAGCCGCGCAGGCTCATCGAGGGCTTCACCGGGCATTTGCGCGATGCCGGGCTGCCCTGGCTGTTCCTGGTCGGTTTCCTGCTGATGGGCGCCTTCGTCACCCTGTTCAACTACATCGGCTACCGCCTGCTCGCAGAGCCCTATCACCTGAGCCAGGCCCTCGTCGGCGTGCTCTCGGTGGTCTACCTGTCGGGTATCTACAGCTCCGCCTGGGTCGGCTCGCTGGCCGACCGCCTGGGCCGACGCAAGGTGCTCTGGGCAATGATCGCGCTGATGCTCGGCGGGCTGCTGATTACCTTGCTGCAACCGCTGGTTCTGGTGCTGGCGGGCCTGCTGGTATTCACCTTCGGCTTCTTCGGCGCGCATTCGGTCGCCAGCAGCTGGATCGGCCGCCGTGCGCTGAAAGCCAAGGGCCAGGCTTCTTCGCTGTACCTGTTCTGCTATTACGTCGGCTCCAGCGTCGCCGGTACCGCCGGCGGTGTGTTCTGGCACTACTACGGGTGGAACGGCGTCGGCCTGTTCATCGCCGGCCTGCTGGGTATCTGCCTCTTGGTGGCGCTGCACCTGGCGCGCCTGGCAGTGTTACCTCGCGATCTTCCAGCCCTTCGCAAAGATGGGTAGTTTCTACACATCTTCACTATTACTTATCCAAAAACGACATGGAACGGTCGTACAAAGACATGGATGTCGTTTCAAGCAGGGCCTTTGTCACGGGACCTGTAGAGATTTTGCCCAACCTACGACTTAAGTCGTAACAAGATGTGGCGCGATCCTTGCGTTCACAATCTCGAACGACTTGTTGGAATCCTGAAACGGACCTCGACTCCCGCAGTACGCAATTCCCCCGTAGTTGTAGGTAAAGCATGAGCAGCACCCCTTCTTCCGGGCTCTCCCAGGGCCTGCAAAATCGTCACGTCACGATGCTTTCGATCGCCGGCGCCATTGGTGCGGGCCTGTTCGTGGGCTCCGGCCACGCCATTGCCGAAGCCGGCCCGGCGGTCATGGTGTCCTATCTGATCGCCGGCCTGCTGGTGGTCCTGGTGATGCGCATGCTGGCCGAAATGGCCGTCGCGCAGCCGGACAGCGGCTCCTTCTCCACCTATGCCGACCGCGCCATCGGTCACTGGGCCGGTTTCACCATCGGCTGGCTGTACTGGTGGTTCTGGGTGCTGGTGATTCCGCTGGAAGCCAACGCCGCCGCGGCGATCATCCACGCCTGGTTCCCCGGCGCGCCGATCTGGGTGCTGGCCTTCCTGATCACCTCCGCGCTGACCGTGACCAACCTGTTCAGCGTGAAGAACTACGGTGAGTTCGAGTTCTGGCTGGCGCTGATCAAGGTGGTCTCGATCATTGCCTTCCTGGTGCTGGGCTGCGCGGCCATCTTCGGCTTCTCGCCCAACAGCGAAGTCTCCGGTATCGGCCACCTGACCAGCGAAGGCTTCCTGCCCAAGGGCTGGGGCGCCGTGCTCGCCGCGCTGCTGACCACCATGTTCTCCTTCATGGGCTCGGAAATCGTCACCATCGCCGCCACCGAGTCCAAGGACCCGGAGCAGCAGATCACCCGCGCCACCAACTCGGTGATCTGGCGTATCGCGCTGTTCTACCTGCTGTCGATCCTGATCGTGGTCTGCCTGGTGCCGTGGAACGACCCGCGCCTGGTGAGCATGGGCTCCTACCAGACCGTGCTGGAACACCTGCACATCCCGTACGCCAAGCTGATCGTCGACATCATCGTGCTGGTTTCGGTGACCAGTTGCCTGAACTCGGCGCTCTACACCGCCTCGCGCATGATGTACTCGCTGAGCAAGCGTGGCGACGCACCCAAGATCGCCCAGGTGACCAGCGCCAGCCGCACCCCGGTCTACGCCGTGCTGCTGTCCACCGCCATGGCCTTCCTCTGCACCTTCGCCAACTACCTGGCCCCGGCCGAGGTGTTCAACTTCCTGCTGGCCAGCTCCGGCGCCATCGCGCTGCTGGTGTACCTGGTGATCGCCCTGTCGCAGCTGCGCATGCGCAGGAAGCTGCTCGCCCAGGGCCACCAGCTGAAGCTGAAGATGTGGCTGTTCCCGTGGCTGACCTGGGCGGTGATCCTGTTCATCGTCGGCGCCCTGGTGATCATGCTGATCCGCCCGGACCACCGCATGGAAGTGGTCGCCACCACCCTGCTGACCGTCGTGGTGGTCTGCTCGGGCCTGCTGGTGTCCAACCGCCGCAAGGCACAGCGTGCCGCCGGCCTGGTGGGCGATGCTGCATGAAGCACCCTGAGGGGGCCTGAGGCTCTCTGAGGAACGAAAAAGCCCCGCTGCAGAGCGGGGCTTTTTTCATGGCGTCGTCGAATATGTTGCCGTTCAGGCTGATCGCGGACAGAGTCCGCTCCTACGCTCGGGTTGGCTTTCGCAGGAGCGGACCTTGTCCACGATCCGCCGGCAAGACCGGCGTCTGGGCGGTTCGCGAGCAAGCTCGCTCCTACAGGTATCCGGTAAGCACGGCGTGCTTTTCGTAGGAGCGAGGGGGACGCCATCGTTATTGCTCGCGAACCCAGCTACCAGAAACGAAAAAGCCCCGTACTTGCGGGGCTTTTTCAGTCAGGCGTCAGGCTCAGTGATACTGCGCCGACAGCTCGTGCACCGCCTCGAAGAAGGCGCCGGCGTGTGCCGGATCGACTTCCGGAGTGATGCCATGGCCAAGGTTGAATACATGGCCATTGCCGTTGCCGAAGGCGCCGAGGATGCATGCCACCTCGGCGCGGATGGCTTCCGGCTTGGCGTAGAGCACCGCCGGGTCCATGTTGCCCTGCAGCGCGACCTTGTCGCCGACGCGGGCGCGGGCGCTGCCGATGTCGCAGGTCCAGTCCAGGCCGAGCGCTTCGGCGCCGGTATTGGCCATGGACTCCAGCCACAGGCCGCCACCCTTGGTGAAGAGGATGACCGGCACGCGACGACCTTCGTGTTCGCGGATCAGGCCGTCGACGATCTTCTGCATGTAGGCCAGGGAGAACTCCTGGTAGGCCGCTGCCGACAGCGCGCCGCCCCAGGAATCGAAGATCTGCACCGCCTGGGCGCCGGCGAGGATCTGGCCGTTGAGGTAGCTGGTGACCGACTGCGCCAGCTTGTCCAGCAGGGCGTGCAGGGCCTGCGGGTTGTCGTAGAGCATCGCCTTGGTCTTGCGGAAGTCGCGGCTGGAACCGCCTTCGACCATGTAGGTGGCCAAGGTCCAGGGGCTGCCGGAGAAGCCGATCAGCGGAACGCGGCCGTTCAGCTCGCGGCGGATGGTGCGCACGGTGTCCATCACATAGCCCAGGTCCTTCTCCGGATCAGGGATCGGCAGGGCGTCGATATCGGCCCGGGTGGTCACGACCTTCTTGAAACGCGGGCCTTCGCCGGTCTCGAAATACAGGCCCTGGCCCATGGCGTCGGGGATGGTGAGGATGTCGGAGAAGAGGATCGCCGCGTCCAGCTGCGGGTAGCGGTCCAGCGGCTGCAGGGTCACTTCGCAGGCCATCTGCGGGTTCATGCACAGGCTCATGAAGTCACCGGCCTTGGCGCGGGTGGCGCGGTACTCCGGCAGGTAGCGGCCGGCCTGGCGCATCATCCAGACGGGGGTGACATCGACGGGCTGCTTGAGCAGGGCGCGGAGGAAGCGATCGTTCTTCAGGGCAGTCATAACGGCATCCGGAAAAAAAGTGCGGGCATTTTCGCAAAGCCCAAAAGAAAAGGCACGGCGGGTGCCGTGCCTTTCGTCCATCGCGGCATTCTGCCGCACTGGCTGCGCTCTTCGTAGGAGCGAGCTTGCTCGCGAACAAAACCCCGCTGCGGGTCCAGGGTTCGCGAGCAAGCTCGCTCCTACAGGTCCCGCTTAGACGCCCAGGTAGTCCAGGATGCCTTCAGCCGCCGTGCGCCCTTCGAAGATCGCAGTCACCACCAGGTCGGAACCACGGACCATGTCGCCACCGGCGAAGATCTTCGGGTTGCTGGTCTGGTGCTTGAATTGCGAGGCAGCCGGGGCGATGACGCGGCCCTGGCTGTCGATTTCCACCTGGTGCTGGTCGAACCACGGTGCCGGGCTCGGGCGGAAGCCGAAGGCGATCAGCACGGCTTCGGCCGGGATGATTTCCTCGGAACCCGGGATCGGCTCGGGGCTGCGACGACCGCGGGCGTCCGGCTCGCCGAGACGGGTCTCGACCACCTTCACGCCTTCCACCTTGTCCTCGCCAACGATGGCGATGGGCTGGCGGTTGAAGAGGAACTTCACGCCCTCTTCCTTGGCGTTCTTCACCTCTTTGCGCGAACCGGGCATGTTCTCTTCGTCACGGCGGTAGGCGCAGGTCACGCTCTTGGCGCCCTGGCGGATGGAGGTGCGGTTGCAGTCCATCGCGGTGTCGCCACCGCCCAGTACCACGACGCGCTTGCCCTTCATGTCGACGAAGTCTTCCGGCGACTTCTCGAAGCCCAGGTTGCGGTTCACGTTGGCGATCAGGAAGTCCAGCGCATCGTGCACGCCGGGCAGGTCCTCGCCGGGGAAGCCGCCCTTCATGTAGGTGTAGGTGCCCATGCCCATGAACACGGCATCGTACTCATCGAGCAGTTGCTCCATGGTGACGTCCTTGCCGATCTCGGTGTTCAGGCGGAACTCGATGCCCATGCCGGTGAAGACTTCGCGACGGCGCGAGAGCACCTGCTTCTCCAGCTTGAACTCGGGGATGCCGAAGGTCAGCAGGCCGCCGATTTCCGGGTTCTTGTCGAACACCACCGGGGTTACACCGTTGCGCACCAGCACGTCGGCGCAGCCCAGGCCCGCCGGGCCCGCGCCGATCACGGCGACACGCTTGCCGGTGGGCTTGACCTTGGACATGTCCGGTCGCCAGCCCATGGCGAAGGCGGTATCGGTGATGTACTTCTCCACCGAGCCGATGGTGACCGCGCCGAAGCCGTCGTTCAGGGTGCAGGCGCCTTCGCACAGGCGGTCCTGCGGGCACACCCGGCCGCAGACTTCCGGCAGGGTGTTGGTCTGGTGGGACAGCTCGGCAGCGGCGAGGATGTTGCCTTCGGAGACCAGCTTCAACCAGTTGGGGATGAAGTTGTGCACCGGGCACTTCCACTCGCAGTAAGGGTTGCCGCAGCCCAGGCAGCGATGCGCCTGGTCAGCGGCCTGCGCCGGCTTGAACAGGTCGTAGATTTCCACGAACTCGCGCTTGCGCTGGCGTAGCAGTTTCTTCTTCGGATCCTTGCGCCCGACTTCGATGAACTGGAAGTCGTTGTTCAGGCGATCAGAGCTCAGACGTTCAGACATTTAGAGACCTCATCAAACTTCAGGCGCTTATTGCGGGTTGGCACGAGTGCTGGTCAGCAGGGAACCGAGGCTTGCGGCCTTCGGTTTCACCAGCCAGAACCGACGCAGGTAGTCGTCGAGGTTCTCCAGCAGATGTGCGCCCCACTCGCTCGCCGTTTCCGCCACGTACTCGACCAGCACCTTGCGCAGATGGTTGCGCTGGGCCTCCATCGCCTCGCCGCTGATGCGCTGGATTTCCACCAGCTCATGGTTCACGCGGTCGACAAAGGTGTTGTCCTGATCGAGGACATAGGCGAAGCCGCCGGTCATGCCGGAGCCGAAGTTGTAGCCGGTCTTGCCCAGTACGCAGATGAAGCCGCCGGTCATGTATTCGCAGCAGTGGTCACCGGTGCCTTCCACCACGGCGTGGGCGCCGGAGTTGCGCACGCCGAAACGCTCGCCCGCGGTGCCGGCGGCGAACAGCTTGCCGCCGGTGGCGCCGTACAGGCAGGTGTTGCCGACGATGGCCGATTCCTGCGACTTGAACGGGCTGCCCTTGGGCGGGGTGACGACCAGCTTGCCGCCGGTCATGCCCTTGCCGACGTAATCGTTGGCGTCGCCTTCCAGGTACAGGTGCAGGCCGCCGGCGTTCCAAACGCCGAAGCTCTGACCCGCGGTGCCCTTGAAGCGGAAGGTGATCGGCGCCTTGGCCATGCCCTGGTTGCCGTGGACCTTGGCGATCTCGCCGGAAATCCGCGCGCCGATGGAACGGTCGCAGTTGCAGATATCCAGTTCGTACTCGCCGCCCTTGGCGCCTTCGATGGCGCCGCGAGCCAGCTCGACCATCTTCTCGGCCAGCAGGCCCTGGTCGAACGGCGGGTTCTTGTCGACGACGCAGAACTGCGGCTTCTCGGCCGGGATCAGGTCGCTGCCCAGCAGCGGCGTGAGGTCGAGGTTGCCCTGCTTGGGCGTCTCGCCCGGGAGGATCTCCAGCAGGTCGGTGCGGCCGATCAGTTCTTCCAGGCTGCGCACGCCGAGCTTGGCCAGCCATTCACGGGTCTCGCTGGCGATGAAGGTGAAGAAGTTCACCACCATGTCCACGGTGCCGATGAAGTGGTCCTTGCGCAGCTTGTCGTTCTGGGTGGCGACGCCGGTGGCGCAGTTGTTCAGGTGGCAGATGCGCAGGTATTTGCAGCCCAGGGCGATCATCGGCGCGGTGCCGAAGCCGAAGCTCTCGGCGCCGAGGATGGCCGCCTTGATGACGTCCAGGCCGGTCTTCAGGCCGCCGTCGGTCTGCACCCGGACCTTGCCGCGCAGGTCGTTGCCGCGCAGGGTCTGGTGCGCCTCGGCGAGGCCCAGCTCCCACGGCGAACCGGCGTACTTGATGGAGGTGATCGGCGAAGCGCCGGTACCGCCGTCGTAGCCGGAGATGGTGATCAGGTCGGCATAGGCCTTGGCCACGCCGGCGGCGATGGTGCCGACGCCCGGCTCGGAAACCAGCTTCACCGACACCAGCGCCTGCGGGTTGACCTGCTTGAGGTCGAAGATCAGCTGGGCGAGGTCTTCGATGGAGTAGATGTCGTGGTGCGGCGGCGGCGAGATCAGGGTCACGCCGGGCACGGCATAGCGCAGGCGGGCGATCAGGCCGTTGACCTTGCCGCCGGGCAGCTGGCCGCCTTCGCCGGGCTTGGCGCCCTGGGCCACCTTGATCTGCAGGACTTCGGCGTTGACCAGGTATTCCGGGGTCACACCGAAGCGGCCGGTGGCCACCTGCTTGATCTTCGAGCTCTTCAGCGTGCCGTAGCGCGCAGGGTCTTCGCCACCCTCACCGGAGTTGGAGCGGCCGCCCAGGCGGTTCATGGCCTCGGCCAGGGCCTCGTGAGCCTCCGGCGACAGCGCGCCGAGGGAAATGCCGGCGGCGTCGAAGCGCTTGAAGATGGACTCCAGCGGCTCGATCTCGTCAAGGCTCAGCGGTTGCTCGCTGGTTTTCACCTTGAGCAGATCGCGCAGCATGGAAACCGGACGCTGGTCGACCAGCGCGGTGTACTCCTTGAACCGGGCGTAGTCGCCCTGCTGCACGGCGGCCTGCAGGGTGTTCACCACGTCCGGGTTGTAGGCGTGGTACTCGCCGCCGTAGACGAACTTCAGCAGGCCGCCCTGCTGGATCGGCTTGCGGTTGTTCCAGGCCTCGAAGGCCAGCAGCTTCTGCTCGTTCTCGATGTCGAGGAAGCGCGCGCCCTGGATGCGGCTCGGGGTACCCGGGAAGCACAGGCCGGTGACTTCGTCGGCCAGGCCGATGGCTTCGAACAGCTGGGCGCCACGGTAGGAGGCGATGGTGGAGATGCCCATCTTCGAGAGGATCTTCAGCATCCCCTTGGAGATGCCCTTGCGGTAGTACTTGAAGACCTCGTAGAGGTCGCCCAGCACTTCGCCGGTGCGGATCAGGTCGGCCAGCACCTCGTAGGCGAGGTACGGGTAGACCGCGGACGCACCGAAGCCCACCAGCACCGCGAAGTGGTGCGGGTCACGGGCGGTGGCGGTTTCCACCAGGATGTTGGAGTCGCAGCGCAGGCCGGTCTGCACCAGGCGGTGGTGCACGGCGCCAACGGCCAGGGCCGCGTGCACCGGCAGCTTGCCGGGGGCGATGTCGCGGTCGGAGAGCACCAGCAGCACCTTGCCGGCGCGCACGGCTTCCTCGGCCTGGTCGGCGATGTTGCGCACCGCCGTCTCGAGGCCGACGCTTTCGTCGTAGTTCAGGTCGATGCGGTGCAGGTCGAAGCCCGGGCGCTCCAGGTTCATCAGGGTCCGCCACTTGGCCGGGGAGATCACCGGGGTGGTCAGAATCGCCTGGTTGGCGTGGTGCGGGGACTCTTCGAAGATGTTCTGCTCGATGCCCAGACAGGTTTCCAGGGACATCACGATCGCTTCGCGCAGCGGGTCGATCGGCGGGTTGGTGACCTGCGCGAAGACCTGGCGGAAGTAGTCGTACGGCGAGCGGATGCGCTTGGACAGCACCGCCATCGGGGTGTCGTCGCCCATCGAGCCGACCGCTTCCTGGCCCTGCTCGGCGAGCGGACGCAGCACCTGGTCACGCTCCTCGAAGGTGACCTGGAACATCTTCATGTACTGCTTGAGCTGGTCGCCGTCGTAGCTGGCCACGCCCTGGTCATCGTCCAGGGTCGCCTGGATGCGCAGCGCGCTCTGGCGCAGCCACTGCTTGTAGGGGTGGCGCGACTTCAGACGGTTGTCGATGTCCTCGGTCTGCAGCAGCTGGCCGGTCTCGGTGTCCACCGCGAGGATCTGGCCCGGGCCGACACGGCCCTTGGCGATGACATCCTCGGGCTTGTAGTCCCACACGCCGATTTCCGAGGCGAGGGTGATGTAGCCGTTCTTGGTGGTGACCCAGCGCGAGGGGCGCAGGCCGTTGCGGTCGAGCAGGCAGACGGCGTAGCGGCCGTCGGTCAGCACGACGCCGGCGGGGCCGTCCCACGGCTCCATGTGCAGCGAGTTGAATTCGTAGAAGGCGCGCAGGTCGGCGTCCATGGTCTCGACGTTCTGCCAGGCCGGCGGAATGATCATGCGCAGGCCACGGAACATGTCCATGCCGCCGGTAACCATCAGCTCGAGCATGTTGTCCATGCTGGAGGAGTCCGAACCCACGCGGTTGACCAGCGGGCCGAGCTCGTCCAGGTCCGGCATCCACTCGTTGGCGAACTTGGCGCGACGGGCCTGGGCCCAGTTGCGGTTGCCGGTGATGGTGTTGATCTCGCCGTTATGCGCCAGCAGGCGGAACGGCTGGGCCAGCGGCCATTTCGGCAGGGTGTTGGTCGAGAAGCGCTGGTGGAAGACGCAGATGGCGGTCTTCAGGCGCTCGTCGGAGAGGTCCGGATAGAAGGCGGCGAGGTCCGCCGGCATCATCAGGCCCTTATAGATGATGGTCTTGTGCGAGAAGCTGCAGACGTAGTGATCGGCGTCCTCGGCATTGGCCACGGAGGAACGGCGACGGGAGCTGAAGAGCTTGACCGCGAATTCCTGGTCGGACAGGCCTTCACCACCGATGAACACCTGCTCGATCTGCGGCAGGCGCTCCAGCGCCAGGCGACCCAGGACGCTGGTGTCGATCGGCACCTTGCGCCAGCCGACCAGCTTCAGGCCGGCACGCTCGATCTCGCGGTTCATGTTCGCGCGGGCGGCTTCGGCTTTCACCGGGTCCTGGTTGAAGAAGACCATCCCGACCGCGTACTGGTCAGGAAGCTCGGCGCCGAAGGATTCCTGGGCTACGGCACGCAGGAACTGGTCGGGCTTCTGGATCAGCAGCCCACAGCCGTCCCCGGTTTTCCCGTCCGCGTTGATCCCACCTCGGTGGGTCATGCAGGTCAGTGCTTCGATGGCGGTTTGCAGAAGTTCGTGGCTTGCCTCGCCCGTCATATGGGCGATCAGACCGAATCCGCAGTTATCCTTGAACGTCTCAGGATGGTACAGACCTGCTTTCATAGGGAACTCTCACCGGCAAAACTTTTATAAATTCCAGGGTCTGCAGACGTTTCGCCATCGCCCTGTTTCGCCGTGCAGGCTCGTTTCCCGCGCACCGCAAAGGCTCGGGCCGCTTCTATCGAGCAGCGCCGTTCTAGCCCCTGGTTCACCTGGAATGACCGTCCCGCGCGAGGTGCCACGTCTTACCCAACGTAGCGGCGGTTCCGGCCCTGGCCATGACGAAACGTCAGCAGACCCTCTTCAAGCACTTCGCCTGTCTACTCGCTCAAGCGGCAAGTTTCCGATAGGCAAAGGGAGGTCATTGTACACATGGGGAAAGCGACGTCACTGTTTTTTTTGACGCACTACTGACACCCGATGTCGCATTTTTATAAGAATGCAGCAAAAGACACAAGCCAATAAAAAAGCCGAACCCCGTGATACGGGGCTCGGCTTTTTCAATATTGCGACAGTGCGACCTTTCAGCGCGCCCCGGCAATGTCCTGCTGGATGCTGGAGAACGGACGAGCCCAGGGCTTGGAGGCCTGGATCTTCGCCGGCAGCTTCTTGATCGCCGCCTGCGCCGAGGCGCGGTCGGCGAAACTGCCGTAGGTCACGACGTAGAACGGCTTGCCCTGCAGGTTCTTGCGGAAGTAGCGGTAGTCGCCACCGCCCTGCTGGCTGATGAAGGCCTTGGCGCTGGATTCGGAGCCAGTGCCCAGCACCTGCACGGAGTAGCGCGAGCCGGCCTGGGACTGGTACCAGCTGCTGCCGCCGGCGCTACCGGTTGCCGCGGCGGGCTTGCTGGCGGCAGTTGCCGGCTTGGCGCTGGCGACGGTGGTGGCGGGCTTGGTCGCGGCCGGCTTGGCAGCCTGGACGGGTTTGGCTGGCGCGGTGGCTGCAGGCTTGACCGGCTCCGGGCGCGGAGCAGGTGCGGCAGTCGGGGCCGGCTGGATCGCGGCCTGCTGCTGGACGGGCGCCGCCGGCACCGGGTTCAGCGGTTTCGGACCATTGTTGGCGAGCGGAGTCACCGGCGGCGCGGTGGTCGTCACGGTCGGCGGAATGGCCGCGGAAGGCATGGCACCTTCGTCGGCATCGTCCTGGCCGCCGGCCTGGGCCAGGGGTTCACGGATCACCGGTTGGCTTTCGCCCACCAGAGGCAACGGCAGAGGCTGGTTGGAACCGGCGAACTCCACCGACGGGCCATTGCCCTGGGCATCCGGCTGCGGCTGCGCGTTCGGCTGGGGAGCAGCACCGCCCAGCGGCAGTTGCGACGAAGTCTGAGCGGCAGTGCTGCTCGCGGTTTCCGGCTTGCTGGTCTTGCCCTGCATGAACCAGGCAGCGATGACGCCAATGGCGACCACGCCGAGGATCGCCAGGTGCTTCTTCGGCAGCTTGAAGCCGGCACCGGCAGCTTTGCGCTCGCCGCTGCGATCGGCCAGCATCGCTTCGATCATCGCATCGCGGGCAGTCTGGTTGATGGTGCCCGGCCAGCCGCCGGATTGTTCGTGGATGTCAGCCAGCAGGTCGGCGGAAATCAGCTCGATGCCCTGCCCTGCCCCTTCCAGACGCTGCGCAAGGTACTCGCGGGTCTCTTCCTCGCTGTATGGCTGCAGTTCGATGGCGTGGAAGCGCTCCTCGCCCTCGGACAGCACTTCCAGGCGGGACAGCAGCTCGGGCTCGCCGAACAGGAAGACGTGCAGGCGCGCTTCGGAGTTTCCGGCGGCCAGCAGCAGGAGGACTTCCAGGGCGTCGTCGCGCAGTTGCTCAGCGTCGTCCACCAGCAGGTAGACGTCCTGGCCGGTGATCGCCAACTGGGCGACCTTGGCGAGGATCGCCTCGATGCTGGTCTGGGTGATGCCCAGGCCTTGCGCGAGCTGGCGCAGCAGGGTGGCTTCGTCGGTCACCGAGCGACCGGAGATCACCACGCTGGAGACGGCGTCCTTGTTGGTGCTGGCCACCAGGGCCTGGCGCAGCAAGGTCTTGCCGCTGCCCAGCGGGCCGGTGACGGCCAGCAGCAGGTGGCTGTATCGCGCCAGGTGGTGCAGCTGGCCCAGTACGGGCTTGCGCTGCGCCGGGAAGAACTTGAAGCCCGGAACCCGCGGTGCGAAAGGGTCGTGGCTGAACTGGTAGTGGGCCAGGAAGGCCTCATCGGCATGCAAGCTGGACATGGGACCTCAGTGTTCTCCTGCCTGACCGACCAGTGCCTGGTAGTCAGCGCGCAGTGTTTCTTCCAGAATCTCACGGGGGAATTCGGCGGTCACGACCGCGCCCCCCAGCCCTTGGAGCAATACCAGACGCAGACGGCCATCGAGCACTTTCTTGTCGACGGCCATGTGCTCGAGAAAATGCTCGGCGTTCATTTGCTGCGGCGGGACCACCGGCAGATTCGCCGCGGCAAGCAGGCGGATGCTGCGGTCGAGTTCGGCCTTTGTCAGCCATCCCAGCCGATGCGACATCTCAAGTGCCATCACGGTTCCCGCACCCACGGCTTCGCCGTGCAACCAGACGCCGTAGCCCATGTGGGTCTCGATGGCATGACCGAAGGTATGGCCCAGGTTCAGCGTGGCGCGGACACCGGTTTCCTTCTCGTCTGCGCCCACCACGCGGGCCTTGGCCGCGCAGGAACGCTCGATGGCTTCGGTCAGTGCTGCCGATTCCAGCGCCAGCAGATCCTGCATGTGCGCTTCCAGCCAGGTGAGGAACGGCTCGTCGCAGATGAAGCCGTACTTGATCACTTCCGCCAGGCCCGCCGACAGCTCGCGGGGCGGCAGGGTCCTGAGGGTCGCCGTATCGATGACCACGGCCTGGGGCTGGTAGAAGGCGCCGACCATGTTCTTGCCCAGCGGGTGGTTGATGCCGGTCTTGCCGCCCACCGAGGAGTCCACCTGCGACAGCAGGGTAGTCGGCACCTGGATGAAGTCGACGCCGCGCTGGTAGCAGGCTGCGGCGAAACCGGTCATGTCGCCGATGACGCCGCCGCCCAGGGCGATCAGGGTGGTCTTGCGGTCGTGGCGTGCGGTCAGCAGGCCATCGAAGATCAGCTGCAGGGTTTCCCACTGCTTGTAGGCTTCGCCGTCAGGGAGCACGACCGGGGTGACCTTGTAGGCGGCCAGGGTCTTCTGCAGTCGATCCAGGTACAGCGGCGCGATGGTTTCGTTGGTGACGATGGCTACCTGGCGGCCGCGGATATGCGGCTCGAAGTAGCGCGGATCATCCAGCAGCCCCTCACCGATGTAGATCGGGTAGCTGCGATCGGCCAGATCGACGTTGAGTGTGCGCATGAAACCCCCAGGCAATAAAGGGGACTAGGATACCGCAGATTGCAGCGCCGTTAATGGCGCTCCAGCTCACGCAGGCGCTCGATGATCTCCAGGACGACGAGTCGCGGAGGCCGCTCGTCGGTTTCGATGATCACGTCGGCGATTTCGCGATAAAGCGGATCGCGCATCTGCATGAGGTCGCGAAGGATCTGTTCCGGATTGGGCTTCTGCAGCAACGGGCGGTTCTTGTCGCGCGCCGTGCGGGAAATCTGCTGCTCGACCGAGGCATGCAGGTAGATCACCTTGCCGCCGTTCTTGAGGATCAGGCGATTGGCATCGCGCATGACCGCGCCGCCGCCCGTGGCGATGACCATGCCCCCTTCATCGCACAGCTCGGCCAGCATCGCCTGCTCACGCTCGCGGAAGCCAGCCTCGCCCTCGACATCGAAAATCCAGGGGATGTTGGCTCCGCAGCGCTGCTCGATTTCCTTATCCGAATCTTTGAAGACGAGGTGAAGCTCTTTGGCGAGAAGACGCCCGATGGTGCTTTTTCCAGCCCCCATCGGGCCTACCAGAATCAAATTGGACACGACATTGATCAACGGCCGACTGCAATGGCCTGATTATTCATGATCCGCGGGGTTAGGAAAACCAGCAGCTCGTTCTTGCTGTCGGTTACATAGTCGTTCTTGAAAAGGCGGCCGATCATCGGCACGTCGCCCAGGAACGGCACCTTGGCCGTGGACTTGGTCTGGGTATTGGAGAACACACCACCGATCACGATGGTTTCGCCATCGTTGACCAGCACCTTGGCATTCACCTCGTTCTTCTTGATCGGCGGGACACCGTTCAGCGCGTTGGCGTAGTCCGGCTCGTCCTTGTTGACCTTCACTTCCATGATAATGCGGTTGTCAGGCGTGATTTGCGGAGTCACTTCCAGCGACAGCGCCGCTTCCTTGAACGACACCGAAGTCGCGCCACTGGAGCTGGCTTCCTGGTATGGAATCTCCGAGCCCTTAAGGATCTTCGCAGTTTCCTTGTCGGAAGTGACGACCTTCGGCTGGGAGACCACTTCACCGTTACCGGTTTTTTCCATGGCGTTGAGCTGAAGGTCCAGAATGGTGTTGTTAGTCGTGAAGCCGATGCTGATACCCGAGGTCGGAGTGGTACTTGAGGTTCCCAGGTCGACGAAGGTATTGCCAGTGCTGTTAGTGCCGCCGGAGACATCGAAATTACCGTGACCGGACAGGGAGCCGCTCCAGTTCACGCCCAATTCCTTGGTGTAATCAACATTGGCTTCAACGATGCGCGCTTCGATCATCACTTGACGAACCGGAATATCCAACTGGGCCACGATACGGCGCAGCTCATCCAGGCGATCCTGGGTCTGGTACGCGATGATGCTATTAGTGCGGTCATCCACTGTGATCGAGCCACGGCTGTCTTCCTGAGCCACAGCAGCCCTCCCCGGAGCACTCCCACCGCTACCGGTGACGGAACTGAACAGCTTGGCGATATCCGAAGCCTTGGCGTAGTTCACCTGGATCAGTTCACGACGCAGCGGGGCCAGTTCGGATATCTGCTTCTGCGCTTCCAGCTCCTGACGCTCGCGAGCCGCGATCTCGTCGGCCGGCGCGACCAGCAGGACGTTACCGACCTTGCGCTTGTCCAGGCCCTTGGTCTTGAGCACCAGATCCAGCGCCTGGTCCCACGGCACGTTCTGCAGACGCAGGGTGATATTGCCCTGCACGGTGTCCGAGGCCACGAGGTTCAAGTCGGTGAAGTCGGCAATGAGCTGCAGCACTGAACGCACGTCGATGTCCTGGAAGTTCAGCGACAGCTTTTCGCCGGTATAGGCGAAGGTGTCCTTCTTGCGCTTCTCGGCATCGTCCTGGGTCAGCGGCTTGATGCTGACGGTCATGCGGTTGTCGGTCTGGTAGACGAGGTAGTCGTACAGCCCGGTCGGCTCGATGGAGATACTGGCCTTGTCGCCAGCAGCCGAGGCATTGACGAACTGCACCGGGGTGGCGAAGTCCTTCACGTCCAGGCGAACGCGGAGGTTGTCCGGCAGCTGGGTACGCGGGAAGTCCAGGCGGATCTTGCCGCCTTGTTCCTGGATGTCAGGGCTTACCGTCGGATCGGACAGATCGATCACGACATTGCCTTCGCCCTGTTCGCCGCGCTGGAAGTCGATATTGCGGATCGCCTTGCCAGCCGGGATGTAAGGTTTGGGCTGGGCAGGCTTGGCAACCGGAGCCGGCGACGGCGCAGCAGAAGCGTAGGAACTGGAAGTCGCACCGCCCGCACCGACGACGACGTAGAGATTCGAACCTTCGGCACGCGTGGTGTAAGGCACCAGCGTACTGAGGTTGACGATGAGGCGGGTGCGGTCCTTGGCCTCGACCACGGTCAGGCTACGGGCATTGCCGACACCCAGCTCGCGGTTCTTGCTACCCAGCTTGTTCTGCACGCCCGGCAGATCCAGCGCGATACGCGCCGGCTGCTCGATGGTGTAACCGCGCGGGGCCGCCACCGGCTCGTCGAAGCCGAGCTTCAGCTCCACCCGATCGCCCGGCAGGGCTGCCACATCGACGCTCTGCAGGTTGGCGGCCAGCAGTGCCGGCGCGAATACGGCCGCGAGCACGGAAATGCTCAGGCGGGAAAGCTTTCTATTCATCGTCTGAATCCGTCGTGCAGACTGCTGTTTGTTATCCATGTTCATCCCCGCCCTTAGGAGCGTTCCTTGAGAGTCAGGCTGCGCGGACGCTCCAGCCAGCCACCCTCACCATCAGGAACGATTTCAATCACGTCGATCTTGGCTTCGCTGATCGCAACGATCTTGCCGTCGTTGCGCCCAAGGTAATCACCCACTCGCACTCGGTGCACCCCTCCTGCACCTTTCACGAGAGCGAAGGTCTGGTTATCCCTGGCCAGCGTGCCGACCATCTCGAAAGTCTCGATATTGAAGCCTTCGAGGAACTGCTTGACCCGTGTTTCATCGGGCTTGATGACCTTGTTGCCCTTCTGCTTGACCGCCAGATCGATCTTCACCGGCGGCTGGAAAGGACTGCGCAGGGACGAGGCGCTATAGGTGAAGGCCTCGTATGCCTGGAACTTGGGCAGCGGCTCGATCGCGCCTTTCGGGCGAGCCCTGACCTCGTCCAGGTAAGCCTGCAGGTCGGCGAAATCGCCACCCGAGCCACAGCCATTCAACGTCAGGAGCAGGAAACTGCAGATGATCAGGCGCCCCCTCATTTCTTAGCTCCTGTCTTCGCTCCAGCCGCCGGGGCAGTCGCCTTCACGCCCTTGTCGTTATACCGGTAGGTCTTTGCCAGGATGCTCATGCGCAGCTTGGAGGTGCTATCGGGGCTCGCGGGTTTGATGTCGAAATCATGCAGCGTCACGATCCGCGGCAGGCTGGACACGCCACTGACGAAGGTCGCCAGGTCGTGATAACCGCCCACCACGCTGATCTGGATCGGCAACTCGATATAGAACTGCTGCGTCACCTCCGGCAGCAGTTTGATCTCTTCGAATTCGAGACCGCTGCCCAGGCCGGTGCGGGTGATGTCCTCCAGCAGCCCGGGAACCTCGGTATCGCTGGGCAGCTGGCGCAGCAAGGCGCCGAAGGATTCTTCCATCTCCTTCATCTGCACCTTGTAGGCATCCAGGTTCGCTGCCTGGAACGCCTTGGTCGCGAACTGCTGCTTGAGGGTCTGCTCCTCTTCGCGGTTGCGATCGAGCTGCTCCTGCAGATCCTTCAGATGGAAGTTGTACCCAAGCGCCAGCACCACCGCCATCAGCAGGATGCAGGCAATCACCTTGACCGCCGCCGGCCAGGAACCGAGGTTGTTCAGATCAAGATCGTTGATGTCGATCTTGCGCAAGCTCTCCAGAGAACTGGCCAGACTCATTTCTTGGCTCCTTGCGCGGGACTTTTCTTGTCCTGTTCCTCACTGCCGGGCTGGGTCTGCTGCACGGTCAACTGGAAGACGTTCGCCTGATCCAGGGCTCCCTGGGTCACCGCTTTCACCTCGGTCAGGTTCGGCGAAGTCAGCCACTCGGAAGAATCCAGGTTACGCATGAGGTTGGACACGCGGTTGTTGGATTCGGCCGCGCCGGCAATGGCGATGGATTTACCGGTCATCTTCAGGCCGGTGAAATACACACCGTCAGGCAGGGTGCGAACCAACTGGTCGAATACCCGACCGATGATCGGGCGGTTACCCTGCAGGTCCTGGATGATCTTCATGCGCTCGAGCAATTGCTGGCGACGCGTCTTGAGCTCGCTGATCTCCTTGATCCGCGCGTCCAGCACGGCGATTTCCTTGCGCAGGAAATCGTTGCGCGCGCCCTGGTTCTCGATGGCCGAATTGAAGTACTGGTCGCCCAGGAAGATCACGGCCCCGGAAGCCAGCAGCACAGCGCCCAGGATCACCAGGAAGCGCTGCTTGCGCTCCTCGCGCAGCTGCTCCCGCCAGGGCAATAGGTTGATGCGTGCCATCAGTCGAAACTCCTCATCGCCAGACCGCAGGCAATCATCAGCGCAGGCGCATCACTGGCCAGCGCACCGGCGTTGACCTTGCCGCTCAGCACCATGTCGGCGAACGGGTTGGCCACCAGGGTCGGAGTACCGATCTTCTGCTGGATCAGGCGATCCAGGTCAGGAATGGACGCGGTGCCGCCTGCCAGCAGGATGTAGTCCACATCGTTGAACTGGCCGGCTGCGAAGAAGAACTGCAGCGAGCGGGACACCTGTTGAACCACGGCGTCCTTGAACGGCTGCAGCACTTCGCTGTCGTAGTCATCCGGAAGACCGCCCTGTTTCTTGGCAAGACCCGCTTCCTCGACCGACAGCCCATAGCGGCGCTGGATCTCCTCGGTGAGCTGCCGCCCGCCAAAGAGCTGTTCGCGCGTATAGATGGTGCGGCCGTGGTGCAGGACGCTCAGCGTGGTCATGGTGGCGCCGATATCGACCACCGCAACTGTGAGCTCGTCGGCATTGCCGCCCAGCTGGTCTCCCAGCAGACTGAACGCTCGCTCCAGCGCGTACGCCTCGACATCGACGACCTTCGCCGTCAGGCCCGCAAGCGCCAGTGCCGCTTCGCGTACCTCGACGTTCTCCTTCCGGCAAGCGGCGAGTAGAACATCGACGCGATCAGCGTTGCGCGCGGACGTGCCCTGCACCTCGAAGTCGATCGCGACCTCTTCGAGGGGATAGGGGATGTACTGGTCGGCTTCGATCTTGAGCTGGTTTTCCAGCTCGTCGTCCGAGAGTCCGCCGTCCATCTCGATGGTTTTGGTGATGACCGCCGAGCCGGCAACCGCGACCGCAGACGTCTTCACTGCGGTCCGCGCCTTGGCGACCACACGTGACAACGCCTGGCCGACACCCTCCAGCTCAGCGATGTTCTTTTCTACGACTGCATTGGGCGGGAGCGGCTCGACAGCGTAGGCCTCTACCTTGTAGCGGCCTCCAGAGCGGCTCAATTCGAGAAGTTTGACCGAAGTCGAACTGATGTCTATCCCCAGCAGCGTGTTCGCTTTCTTATTGAAGAGCCCTAGCACGACTGATTTCCTATCAGCATCCGAGACTTACGGACGATTTATGTTTTTCCACATTAGATACCAGACTTGACACCTGCGCAAATGGCTCGCCAGCAAAAAAACTGCTTATAATGTGATCAGCTTTTCCCTTTTTACCGCGCCATCCGCTTAACTCTTTCTTTTCTCTGGAAATCCAAGACCTTCCGATGCGCCTGCTGAAGTTTCTGTGGTGGACTTGCGTCACCATTATTTGTGGAGTGCTGCTCAGTTTCAGCGGCGCCTATCTGTACCTCAGCCCGAACCTCCCGTCCGTGGAAGCCTTGCGCAACGTGCGCTTGCAGATGCCGCTGCGCGTGTACAGTGCTGATAACAAATTGATAGCAGAGTTTGGCGAGATGCGCCGAACGCCGATTCGATTTGCTGAAATCCCCCCGGATTTCACCCACGCACTGTTATCGGCTGAAGATGACAATTTCGCCAACCATTATGGCGTGGACGTCAAAAGCCTGATGCGTGCTGCCGCGCAATTATTGAAAACCGGGCACATCCAGACCGGGGGCAGCACGATCACCATGCAGGTGGCGAAGAACTACTTCCTCACCAACGAGCGCAGTTTCTCCCGCAAGATCAACGAGATATTGCTTGCCCTGCAGATCGAGCGCTCGCTCACCAAGGACGAGATCCTCGAGCTCTACGTCAACAAGATCTACCTGGGCAACCGCGCCTACGGCGTGGAAGCCGCCGCCCAGGTCTATTACGGCAAGTCCATCAAGGAGCTGAGCCTGGCGCAGATGGCGATGATTGCCGGCCTGCCCAAGGCGCCGTCGCGCTACAACCCGCTGGCCAACGCCGCCCGCAGCCTGGAACGACGCAACTGGATTCTCGAGCGCATGCTCAAGCTCGGCTTCATCGACCAGCCGCGCTACCAGGCAGCGATCCAGGAGCCGGTCGGCGCCTCCTACCACGTACAGACGCCGGAGCTGGCCGCCCCCTACATCGCCGAGATGGCACGCGCCGAGCTGGTCGGCCGCTTCGGCGGGGATGCCTACACCGAGGGCTATCGCGTCTACACCACCGTGCGCAGCGACCTGCAGGAAGACGCCAATACCGCCCTGCGCGAAGGCCTCCAGGATTACGACCAGCGGCACGGCTACCGCGGCCCCGAGACCCGCCTTCCCGGCAAGACCCGCGACGCATGGCGCCAGGCCATCGCGCAGCAGCGCCCGCTCGGCGGCCTGGAACCGGCCATCGTGACCCAGGTGGAAAAGAGCGGCGCCATGGTCATGACCCGCGACGGCAAGGAAGAAGCGCTGAGCTGGGACGGCATGAAGTGGGCCCGCCCCTACCTGAGCAACAACAGCATGGGCCGCATGCCAAGCCAACCCAGCGACGTGGTGCAGGCAGGCGATGTGATCCGCGTGCAGCGCAAGGACGACGGTTCGCTGCGCCTGACCCAGGTGCCGGCCGCGCAGAGCGCGCTGGTGTCGCTCAATCCGCAGGACGGCGCGATCATGGCGCTGGTGGGCGGCTTTTCCTTCGAACAGAGCAACTACAACCGCGCCACCCAGGCCCGTCGCCAGCCCGGCTCCAGCTTCAAGCCCTTCATCTACAGCTGCGCGCTGGACAACGGCTTCACCGCCGCCTCGCTGATCAACGACGCCCCGGTGGTGTTCTACGACGAATACCTGGACAAGGTCTGGCGTCCGAAGAACGACACCAATACCTTCCTCGGTCCGATCCCCATGCGCGAAGCGCTGTACAAGTCGCGCAACATGGTGTCGATCCGCATCCTGCAGGCTCTGGGTGTAGACCGTGCGCGCAACTGCATCAGCAAGTTCGGCCTGAACAAGGACGACCTGCCGCCGAACCTTTCCATGGCCCTGGGCACCGCGACCCTGACGCCGATGGAGATTGCCAGCGCCTGGACCGTCTTCGCCAACGGCGGTTTCAAGGTTGCGCCCTACGTCGTGCAGCGCATCGAAAGCCGCGACGGACAGGTCCTGTACCAGGCCAACCCGCCCAGCATCCCGCAGAACGAAGAGCAGGTGCAGGCCCAGCCGCAGCCTGCCCCCACCGACGCCTTCGGCAACGACGACCCGAGCCAGGCCAGGACCACCATCGAACCGGCCGCCGCCGAGCGCGTCATCGATGCGCGCACCGCGTACATCATGACCAGCATGCTGCAGGACGTGATCAAGCGCGGTACCGGCCGCCGCGCCCTGGCGCTCAAGCGCGATGATCTGGCAGGCAAGACGGGCACCACCAACGAGTCCAAGGACGCGTGGTTCTCCGGCTTCAATGCCGACTACATGACCACCGTCTGGGTCGGCTTCGACCAGCCGGAAAGCCTTGGCCGCGCCGAATACGGCGGCAACGTCGCGCTGCCGATCTGGATGCGCTACATGGGCGCGGCGCTGAAAGACAAGCCGTCGCACCTGCTGCCCGAGCCGCCCGGTCTGGTCAGCCTGCGCATCGACCCGGTCACTGGCCGCGCCGCTCCTCCGGGCACTCCGGGGGCGTACTTCGAACTGTTCAAGAACGAAGACACGCCGCCATCGATGAACGAACTGGCGCCCGGCAGCGCTCCTGGCAGCGGAATGCCGGCGGACGAAGAAGCGCCCATAGACCTGTTCTGACAGAAAAGGCCCCTCTCGTGAGGGGCCTTTTCGTATTCGGAAACTATTCCCGGCGAAATTCGTGGAATTTATCCAACTCATTGATTAATCTGGTCTTTGCGGCGGTGAACAACCCCAGGCGACCGACCCCATCCGGCGCGTCAGGGGCTTCCCGCAGCGACTTCATCAGGCATTTCGGATGCCGCGCTCCCTGCCTGGCTGGCTGTTCTGCCTGATCGCCCTCCTGCTCGGCGCGCCCTTGCTGCGCCTGCTCGCCCAGCCCCGCTCGCTCGAGCCCGCGCCCGACCTCATCTACCTCGACCAGTTGTTTGCCGGACTGATCGCCAGCGCCGGCCTGTCCGGGCTACTCATCGCTCGCCTTTCTGCTGCGACTCGCCGGGCGGGTCCTGGCGGCGGTGGCCCTGCTGGTACCGGCAATCGCACTTTGCGCCTGGCACCTCACCCACACTCACCTCGGCCCGGTTTCGCCCACCCGGGAACAATACGAGTGGCTGCTGGCGGGCCTGACGGCCTATGCACTGGTACTGGCGGGCATCAATTGGCTGAACCGTGGCGAGAACGGTCCCCGTAAGGCGTTGCGCTACCTGGGCTTCGTCCTGCTGTTGCCATGGTGCCTGGGCCTGTTCTACCTGTTGCGGCTCTACTACTGAGGCAGGTCGCGCCAGGTCAGGTAGACGCGCAGGTCGAACTCCAGTTGGTGATAGCCCGGCAGCATGTGCTCGCAGAGCTGGTAGAACGCCTTGCTGTGGTCGCGCTCTTTCAGGTGCGCCAGCTCGTGGACGACGATCATCTGCAGGAATTCGGGGGCGGCCTCCTTGAACAGGGAGGCGACACGGATTTCCTTCTTCGCCTTGAGCTTGCCACCCTGCACGCGAGAGATCGCGGTATTCAGGCCCAGCGCGCGCTGCACCACGTCCAGCTTGTTGTCGTAGAGCACCTTGTCCACCGCCGGCGCGGTGCGCATGTACTGCTGCTTGAGGTCCATGGCGTAGCCGTACAGCGCCTTGTCGCTCTGCACATCGTGGCGGCCGGGATAGCGGCGCTCGAGGTATTCGCCGAGGCGGTCCTGCTCGATGAGCTGGCGCACCTGGTCCTGGAGATGTGGAGGATAGGCCTGGAGATAGCGAAGCGGCTGCATGGGAAACGACTGGCGGAGGAAACGACCGCCAGTCTACCGCATTCCCCGGTCAGGCCAGCGCGCGGGTGCTGTAGGCCTCGGTGCGATAGGGGAAGGCGATTTCGCTGCGCCCCTTCAGCGACGGGTGCGTGGCGATCAGCTCGCGCAGCTGCTCGGCGACACGCTGCTTCTGCTCCTCGGGCAGCGCCGCGATGAAGCTGACGGAAAGGGTGCGCGCGACGATGACCTGCTCCGGCGGACCGACGTGCTGGTAGCTGAACTCGCGCAGGCGCAGGTCCTCGAAGCGCGATCCGGCGAAGGCGCGGCGCCATTGCCCGGTATGGAAGCGCGGCGTGCTGCCTTCGTAGCGCTCGAGGATGCGCGTAACCTGAGCGACCCAGTCGACGCGCTCGTCGCGCACATTCCAGACCAGCCCGAGGTGGCCACGCGGCCGCAGCACGCGATGGGTTTCCGCCAGGGCCCGCTCATTGGCGAACCAGTGGAAAGCCTGGGCACAGGTCAAGGCATCGACGCTTTCCGCCGCCAGCGGCATTGCTTGAGCGGTCCCATTGAGCACCTTCACGGCGGGCAGCGAGGCGCTCAGTTGCTCGCGCATGGCCGCCACCGGCTCGATAGCGGTGACCTGTGCCCCCGTGCGCAGCAGCAGGGAGGTGAACTTGCCGGTGCCCGCCCCCAGGTCGACTACCTCCTTGCCAGCACCGATGCCCAGCTCCTCGCCGAGCCACCCCAGCAACTCGTCCGGGTAGTCCGGACGCCCGTGGGCATAGGCCTTCGCCTCACGGGAGAAACCTTCCTGCGCACTGCCATGTACATCCGTCATCGTGCCTCCAAAGCCCATCCGGCCCGAGCACCAGCGCTCAGCGGAACCGGCAGGTCTTTCCGTCCAGGTAACTACGGTAGCAGCTGAGCAGGCGCGATTCCTTGATACGGCAGCGCTTCTGCCGGCATTCGCTGGTGAACCCGAAGCGCCCGCCATCCGGGGCGGCCAACTGGATGCGGATTGCCGGCCAGCCGTTCTTCGGCGCCTTTTCCGGCGTGCTGAGTACGCGGTTTTCGTTCTCCACCAGGGCGGCGCCCGCCTCGGCGTAATCGAAGACGAACAGCAGGGTGCGCGAGGTCTTCAACGTGCACTCTTGGTGAGTCAGGCAGTTCTGCGCGTCAACCGGCAGGTCCACCGGCGGCTTGGGCGGCGACGCGGCAGGCTGTGCCGGGCGCAGCGAACAGCCGGCAAGAAACGCCAGCAGCAGGACGGAAAGCAAGGCACGCAGCATCGGCGACTTCCTTCAGGCAGATACGAAAGAGCCCCGCAGGGCGGGGCTCTTCAGGGACAAACCGGTAGCCGGATCAGTTGATCTTCGCTGCCAGCTCACCCTTGGCGTAACGCTGGAACATGCCTTCCAGGGAGATCGGCTTGATCTTGGAAGCATGGCCGGCGGTGCCGAAGGCTTCGTAGCGGGCGATGCAGATATCACGCATGGCGACGATGGTCTTGGCGAAGAACTTGCGCGGGTCGAACTCGCTCGGCTGCTCGGCCATCATGCGGCGGATGGCGCCGGTGGAGGCCAGACGCAGGTCGGTGTCGATGTTGACCTTGCGCACGCCGTGCTTGATACCTTCGACGATCTCCTCGACCGGCACGCCGTAGGTTTCCTTGATGTCGCCGCCGAATTCGTTGATCACCTTCAGCCACTCTTGCGGCACCGAGGAGGAACCGTGCATCACCAGGTGGGTGTTGGGGATGCGCTTGTGGATTTCCTTGATGCGCTCGATGGACAGCACATCACCGGTCGGCGGCTTGGTGAACTTGTAGGCGCCGTGGCTGGTGCCGATGGCGATGGCCAGGGCGTCGACCTGGGTCTTCTTGACGAAGTCGGCGGCTTCTTCCGGGTCGGTCAGCAGTTGGCTGTGATCCAGCACGCCTTCGGCGCCGACGCCGTCTTCTTCGCCGGCCATGCCGGTTTCCAGGGAACCCAGGCAGCCCAGCTCACCTTCCACCGACACGCCGCAGGCGTGGGCGAAGGCAACGGTCTGCTGGGTGACGCGGACGTTGTATTCGTAGTCGGCCGGGGTCTTGCCGTCTTCCTTCAGCGAGCCGTCCATCATGACGGAGGAGAAGCCCAGCTGGATCGAGCGCTGGCAGACGTCGGGGCTGGTGCCGTGGTCCTGGTGCATGCACACCGGGATGTGCGGGAATTCTTCGATGGCCGCGAGGATCAGGTGGCGCAGGAAGGGCGCGCCGGCGTATTTGCGGGCACCGGCGGAGGCCTGCACGATCACCGGGGAATCGGTCTTGTCGGCCGCTTCCATGATGGCGCGCATCTGCTCGAGGTTGTTGACGTTGAAAGCCGGAACGCCGTAGCCGAACTCGGCGGCGTGGTCCAGCATTTGGCGCATGCTGATGAGTGCCATGGTCTTCGCTTCTCCCAGAAGTCGGGCTCGGTTACACGAGCCCGTAAATTCATTTCCAAAAGCCTGCCGCAGGGGCAGGCGGTGTTCAAGTCTTCCGGCGCATGCCGGACAGTCGGCGCTCAGCGCGCCTTGCAACCCCGGCCGATCAGGTCGTTGCTCTCGACCCAGTAGACCAGGCCCTGGTCGCCTTTGATGCTCAAGCCGATCAGCCCGTCGCTATAGAAAGCGCCGGAGCCGCCGGGTTCCTCTTCCAGGTGATGGACCACGTCGTCTTCACCCAGCTTCAGGTCGACCACCGACCGGCTGGGATCGACGTAGCGCCATTGCACCTCGGCCTGGCTGTCGCAGACCCAGTGGTTCCAGCCGCCGCTCGAAGCTGCCTTGCCACCGGACGAATGGCTCGAGCAACCCGTCACCAGCAACAGGGCCAGGACCGGGACGATATGACGCAGCATCGGGCGACTCTCCTTCGGGCGGACGCGCCGCCGGATATCCAATGCGCCAGATTGCCCGTCCCGCCGCAGGAACGCCAGTGCCGCCTGCGCTCGGGCACAGGCGGCACTGTCAGATCGTGATCCCGACCGTCAGTCGCTGCCTCAGGGGCAGTTCACCGGCTTCTGCTCGGGCGTCGGATCGCCGCTGCTCTGGCTCTCCACCCGCTCGCGGTTCTGGTCCGTAGGCACCATGACCGCGGGCGGGCTCATCACTTCACAGGTACTGGGGGAGCCGCCGCTTCCGGCGCATCCCACCAGCACGAGGCAAAACGACAGCACAGGGGTGACAGCTCGCATGACGCTTCTCCTTGGCATCCGTACAAGGCTTGTGACCCGAGGATGCCGCAGAGGTTTGCTTTACCGTCGCCCGGCCGCGTCGCCAGGATCAGGCCTTGGCGCGCTGCTCCAGCACTTCCACGGCCGGCAGGACCTTGCCCTCGACGAATTCGAGGAAAGCGCCACCACCGGTGGAGATGTAGGAGATCTGCTCGCCGATGCCGTACTTGTCGATCGCCGCCAGGGTGTCGCCACCACCGGCGATGCTGAAGGCGGAGCCTTCGGCGATGGCCTTGGCCAGGGTCCTGGTGCCTTCGCCGAACTGGTCGAATTCGAACACGCCGACCGGACCGTTCCACAGAATGGTCTTCGAGGTCTTCAGCAGCTCGGCGAACTGGGCGGCGGTCTTCGGGCCGATGTCCAGGATCATGTCGTCGTCGGCCACGTCAGCGATGTCCTTGACGGTGGCGACGGCGGTCTCGGCGAACTCCTTGGCAACCACCACGTCCACCGGCAGCGGAACGCTGACCTTGGCGGCGATGGCCTTGGCGGTATCGACCAGATCGGCTTCGTACAGCGACTTGCCGACCTTGTGGCCCGCCGCGGCGAGGAAGGTGTTGGCGATGCCGCCGCCGACGATCAACTGGTCGCAGATCTGCGCGAGGCTGTTCAGCACGTCGAGCTTGGTCGACACCTTGGAGCCGGCGACGATGGCCGCCATCGGGCGCGCCGGGTTGCCCAGGGCCTTGCCCAGGGCTTCCAGTTCGGCAGCCAGCAGCGGGCCGGCCGCGGCGACCTTGGCGAACTTGGCCACGCCGTGGGTCGAACCCTCGGCGCGGTGGGCGGTACCGAAGGCGTCCATGACGAATACGTCGCACAGGGCGGCGTATTGCTGGGCCAGCTCGTCGGCGTTCTTCTTCTCGCCCTTGTTGAAGCGCACGTTCTCGAACAGCACGACTTCACCGGCCTTCACCTCGACGCCGCCCAGGTAGTCCTTGACCAGCGGCACGGCGCGGCCCAGGGCCTTGGACAGGTAGTCGGCGACCGGTTGCAGGCTGTTCTCTTCGGAGAACTCGCCCTCGGTCGGGCGGCCCAGGTGCGAGCAGACCATCACCGCCGCGCCCTTCTCCAGGGCCAGCTTGATGGTCGGCAGCGAGGCCAGGATGCGCGCGTCGCTCTTGACCACACCGTCCTTCACCGGAACGTTGAGGTCTTCGCGGATCAGCACGCGCTTACCTTGGAGGTCGAGGTCGGTCATCTTCAACACGGTCATGACAGTCAGTCCTGTTGGGGCTGTTTGATTAACGTTCGGTAGCGGCGACCCGCAGGAAGTGCCCTGCAGTGTCGAGCATGCGGTTGGCGAACCCCCACTCGTTGTCGAACCAGGCCAGCACGTTCACCAGGCGGGGGCCGGAAACGCGGGTCTGGCTGCCATCGACGATGGCCGAGTGCGGGTCGTGATTGAAATCGCAGCTGGCGTGGGGCAGCTCGGTGTACGCCAGCAGACCTTTCAACGGGCCATCGGTGGCGGCCTGGCGCAGCACGCGATTGATCTCCTCGGCAGACGTATCGCGGGAGACCTGCAGGGTGATGTCCAGGGCCGAGACGTTCACCGTCGGCACTCGAATGGCTTTGGCCTGGATTCGCCCGGCGAGTTCCGGCAATAGCCGCTCGATACCGCGCGCCAGACCAGTGGACACCGGAATCACCGACTGGAAGGCCGAGCGCGTGCGGCGCAGGTCTTCGTGGTGGTAGGCGTCGATCACCGGCTGGTCGTTCATCGCCGAGTGGATGGTGGTGATCGAGACGTACTCGATGCCCACGGCCTCGTTCAGCAGCTTGAGCAGCGGCACGCTGCAGTTGGTGGTGCAGGAGGCGTTGGACACCAGCGTCTCGGCGCCGGAGAGACCCTGCTGGTTGATACCGAAGACCACCGTGGCGTCGATGTCCGCCTCGCTGGCCATCGGCTGGGAGAACAGCACCCGCGGCGCGCCGGCACCGAGGAAGCGCTCGCCGTCGGCACGGGTGTGGTAGACGCCGGAGCACTCCAGCACCAGATCGACGTCCAGCGCGCGCCAGTCGATGGCCTCGGGGGTCGCCTCGCGGAACACCTTCACGCAGTCGCCGCCAACATGCAGGCAGCCGTCGGCCACGCTCACCTCGCCGGGGAAGCGGCCGTGGGTGGAGTCGAAGCGGGTCAGGTATTCCAGGCTGGCCAGGTCCGCCAGGTCGTTCAGCGCGACGATGGAGAAATCAGCCTTGGCGCCGCGTTCGTGCAGGGCACGGAACACGCAGCGGCCGATGCGGCCGTAGCCGTTGAGGGCAACTCGGTAAGGGCGCTTGGACATTGTTATCCCTTGGTGATCTTCGTAGGAGCGAGCTTGCTCGCGAAGGAGTTTGCTCGGTTCGCGAGCAAGCTCGCTCCTACAAGAGCCATATAAGGCTTAGAGCAGCACGGCGGCGACTTACAGCACCTTATAGACGGTGAAGCC
>NZ_JBGLYK010000320.1:0-4463 GCF_047304025.1 Pseudomonas sp. Pseusp97
GGCGGGTAACCAGCCGGCGAAGCCAGTCTGAGGGGGTTCGCGAGCAAGCTCGCTCCTACAGGATTCAGTTCTTGCGCAGGACGGCGTAAACCACCCGGTAGGTCGCCGGCAGCCCTTCGGGCTGGCGGAAGCGCTCGTACGCGGCGATCAGCGCACGCACCCGCTCGCGCCCGGTGAGGCCGTCGGGCCGGCCGGGGTTGAGGTTGTGCGCGCCCAGCGCCTTGAGTTCATGGGTCAGGCTGCGCAGGTCAGGGAAGTGCAGGACACGGTCCTCGCTGTGCAGCTCCAGCACTTCCAGGCCGCTGCCGGCGCAGTGCTGCTGGTACTGCTCGAAGGCGCGGAAGCGGTTCACGTGGACGAAGCCGTCCACCGCTTCCCAGCTCTGCCGCAGCTCGCCCAAGGTTCCGATGCACAGGCTGCTGAAGGCCGCGACGCCGCCGGGACGCAGCACACGGCGAGCCTCGCCCAGCACCGCCGGCAAGTCCGCGCACCACTGGATCGCCAGGCTGGAAAACAACAAGTCGCAGGCCGCATCGCGCAGTGGCAGCCGTTCGGCATCGCCGCCGATGAAGTGCTGCGCTCCGCCCTGCTCGCGGGCGTGGCGCAGCATGCCCTCGGCGATATCGACGGCCAGGCCCAGCGCCTGTGGATAACGCGCCGCCAGGGCGCGAGTGAAATAACCGGTGCCGCTACCCAGGTCGATCCAGCGTTGCGGCGCGGTCTGAGCAGGCAGCAGCTCCAGCAGGCGACCGCCCACGGCGCGCTGCAGCGCGGCCACCGCGTCGTAAGTCGACGCGGCGCGGGAGAAGGAGGCGGCGACCTGGCGTTTGTCGGGCAGCGCGCTGGTACTGCGATCAGGCATCGTCGCCCTCGTGGATGAACTTCAGGATGGCGCTGGCCACTTCGTCCGGCTGCTCCAGCGGCAGGCCATGGCTGGCGCCTGGCAGCAGGCTGACTTCGACGTCCGGCAGCCATTCCAGCAGCGCGTCGGCGGCGCTCGCCGGGACCAGCGCATCGTTGGCGGCGAACAAATGCAATTGCGGACCGGGATAGCGGCCCAGCGCAGCGCGGGTGTCGAGCTGCCCCAGCAGTTGCAGGCCGGCGGTCAGGCCCTCGACGTTCAATTGCGGCAGCGCCACTTGCAGCTGGCGTGCGAGGGTGCGCGGGTCGCGGGCGCCCTGGCTCACCAGCATCGTAAAGCGCTTGCGCACCAGATGCGGCTCGAGCAGGAAGGCCTCGAAGAAGTCCTCGAAGACATCAACCGCCATGGCGTCCGGCCAGTCCTCGCGGCGGCGGAAGCAGAGGTTGCTGGCGATGGTCACCAGCCCGCGGCAGGACTCGCTGCGGCGCGCCGCCAACTCGGCGCCGAGCATGCCGCCCAGCGACCAACCGGCGATCCAGGCGTCGTGGGCGACGTTGTCGTCCAGTTCGTCGAGCCAGACATTCGGATCGGCGTCCGCCGGCAGCGGCTCGATCTCTACATTCAAATGCGGTGCCTGCTCCAGCAGCGCATCGCGCAGCGGTTCCAGCGGCGCACTGCCCAGGCCCCAGCCCGGCAACAGGATCAATTGGTCACGCATCATCGCCCTCCTCGGCATCGATCTCTGCCAGAAGGCTAGACGACACGCGCTGCCAGCTTTCGGCCAGCGCCAGCAGCAGGCGGTCGACCTGCGCTTCGCTGTGCGAGGCGGACAGGGTCACGCGCAGGCGCGCGGTGCCGGCTGGCACGGTGGGCGGGCGGATCGCGCCGACGAGGATGCCGCGCTGACGCAGCTCGGCGGACAACGCCATGGCCTGAGCGCTACCGCCGATGAGGATTGGCTGGATCGGCGTCGGGCTGTCCATCAGGCGCAGGCCGATGGCTTGCGCGCCGGCGCGGAAGCGCGCGATCAGCGCATTCAGATGGTCGCGGCGCCAGCTTTCGGCGCGCAGCAGCTCCAGGCTTTTCAGCGTGGCGCAGGCCACGGCGGGCGGCTGGCTGGTGGTGTAGATATACGGGCGGGCGAACTGGATCAGCGTTTCGATCAGTTCCTCGCTGCCGGCGACGAAAGCGCCGGCGGTGCCGAAGGCCTTGCCGAGGGTGCCGACCAGCACGGGCACATCCTCGATGCCCAGCCCGAAGTGTTCGACGATGCCGCCGCCGGTGGCGCCCAGCGGGCCGAAACCGTGGGCATCATCGACCATCATCCAGGCGCCCTTCTCCCTGGCCTTGGCGCAGAGCGCCGGCAGGTCGGCCAGGTCGCCGTCCATGCTGAACACGCCATCGGTGACGACCAGCGTGTTGCCTTCGGCTTTCTCCAGGCGTGAGGCAAGGCTGACGGCGTCGTTGTGCAGGTAACGCGAGAAGCGTGCGCCGGACAGCAACCCGGCATCCAGCAGCGAGGCGTGGTTGAGGCGGTCCTCCAGCACGCTGTCGCCTTTGCCGACCAGGGCGGTGACGGTGCCGAGGTTGGCCATGTAGCCGGTGGAGAACAGCAGTGCGCGCGGGCGCCCGGTGAACTCGGCGAGCGCCAGTTCCAGCTCGTGGTGCGGGCCGCAGTGGCCGTTGACCAGGTGCGAGGCGCCACCGCCGACGCCCCAGCGCTCGGCGCCGGCACGCATTGCGGCAATCACCTCGGGGTGATTGGCCAGGCCCAGGTAATCGTTGGAACAGAAGGCCAGCATCGGCTGGCCGTCGATGACCACTTCCGGTCCCTGCGGCGATTGCAGCAGCGGACGGCGGCGGTAGAGGTCCTCCGCCTGGCGCTGGGCCAGACGGGCGGCGAGATCGAAAGGCATACGCAACCCCGTGTTGGCGGCATGGCTTTTGTAGGAACGAGCTTGCTCGCGAACCGCCCGGCGCCGGTTTTTTAGTCGGGAAAAGCGTTCGCGAGCAAGCTCGCTCCTACGAAAAGCAGGTCAGGCCGAAGCCGCGTTATAGAACAGCTGGGAGTCGCGTTGTTCCACCAGCGCCTGCTCGATGGCGGCCTGGTGCACCTCGTCGGCGTGCTCTTCGCGCTCCTCGGGCTTGATGCCCAGACGCGCGAACAGCTGCATGTCCTTCTCGGCCTGCGGGTTGGTGGTGGTCAGCAGCTTCTCGCCGTAGAAGATCGAGTTGGCGCCGGCCATGAAGGCCAGGGCCTGCATCTGCTCGTTCATCTGCTCGCGGCCAGCGGACAGGCGCACGTGGGACTTCGGCATCATGATGCGGGCGACCGCCAGGGTGCGGATGAAGTCGAACGGATCGACGTCCTTCTCCTCGGCCAGCGGAGTGCCCTTTACCTTCACCAGCATGTTGATCGGCACCGACTCCGGGTGCTCGGGCAGGTTGGCCAGCTGGATCAGCAGGCCGGCGCGGTCGTCCACCGACTCGCCCATGCCCAGGATGCCGCCGGAGCAGATCTTCATCCCCGCCTCGCGCACGTACGCCAGGGTCTGCAGGCGCTCGCCGTAGGTACGGGTGGTGATGATGTTGCCGTAGAACTCCGGCGAGGTATCGAGGTTGTGGTTGTAGTAGTCCAGGCCCGCCTCGGCCAGCGACTGGGTCTGCTCCTGGGTCAGCTTGCCCAGGGTCATGCAGGTTTCCAGGCCGAGCTTCTTCACGCCCTTGACCATTTCCAGCACGTAGGGCATGTCCTTGGCGGACGGGTGCTTCCAGGCGGCGCCCATGCAGAAGCGCGTCGAGCCGATGGCCTTGGCTTCGGCAGCGGCCTGCAGCACCTTCTGCACTTCCATCAGCTTTTCCTTGTCCAGGCCGGTGTTGTAGTGGCCGGACTGCGGGCAATATTTGCAGTCTTCCGGGCAGGCGCCGGTCTTGATCGACAGCAGGGTGGAAACCTGCACGCGGTTCGGGTCGAAATGCGCGCGGTGCAGGGTCTGCGCCTGGAACAGCAGGTCATTGAACGGCTGTTCGAACAGGGCGCGGACTTCGGCAAGGGTCCAGTCGTGGCGGGTTACTTGGGCTGCGGTGGCACTCATCGGCAAAGTCCTTCGACGCTTGGGGGCGCCTCTTGTCTAAGGTGCCCCGGCGGCGCGCCACCGGGGAAATCAGGCTCAAGGCATCATATGTGGAGCTGTGACGCTGTCAACCACTCTTGCGACACAGGTCGACAAGTGACTATTTATTGATCAATTTTACGATTGGAATTGCCGCTGCGGCTGAACCGATCCGCCCAATCGCCGCTCCAATCAGGCAGTACATTCAGGAGTCATACCCCAGATGGGAACAGAAGGATTCTTCGACGGCCTTGGCCAGATGGTCGGCAAGGCCATCCGCTTCATCGTCGATCTGCTGTCAGGCGTGCTCGGCGGCCTGTGGCGCGCGATGGACGACTTCTTCCACGGCCTGGCGCGGGCTGTGGGAATCGACGTCTCGATCTTCAGCTTCGTCCTGCTCTTCATCGGCCTGCTGCTGCTCTACAGTGGCATCCGCGCCTTCCTGCGGCGCTCGATCTTCGGCGGGCTGATCTGGACGGTGCTGGGCC
>NZ_JBGLYK010000321.1:0-4455 GCF_047304025.1 Pseudomonas sp. Pseusp97
GGTGCCGGCGGCCTCGGGCGCTTCGGCCTTGGCGGGTTTGCTGTCGTCACCACAGCCCTGCAGCGTCGCGGTGAGCAGCAGGGCGGAAAGCAGAGTCAGGGAGCGGTTCATGGCGTCCTCGCATTTCGAAGAGGCGCAGTTTAGTCCCTTGGCCGGATGGTTCCTATCGGCAGCTTCATTGCGACGGTTTGCAGACCCAGCGCCCCTGCCGGTCGTCGTAGCCGGCATCGACCACCGCCACCCCGGCGCCCCGCGCCTCCAGGCAGAAGGTCTTCATGAAGGTCGCCCGCTGGCCATCGCCGGCGCTGTCGTGCCCGCCGAGGGTGATGTTGTAAAGGCCGGGCTGCAGCGGCCGCGCCGGGGTTTTCTCGCGGAAGCCGGGAATCGCCTGGCCGTAGGCGAAGCAGGTATCGCTGCGCAGCGGCACGCCCAGGGTGGGCTCGATGCTGGCCGAGGACCAGAACGGCTCGTAGGGCTCGCGCGCGACCTCGATGGAGTACACCGCCACCTGCCGCTCATCCACCTGCAGCGTGCGGTTGAAGAACAGGCCGGGCGACTTGAACGCCGCGCCGCCGAAGCACAGCGTCCGGCCTTGCACCCAGACCCGCGCGTCGCCGTCGAACAGGCGCGACATGCCCCAGGCCGACATTCCCGGCACCAGCAGGCTCAGCCCCAGCGAACCCAGGAAAAAGAAACGCTTCATCAATACCGCTCCGCAGGCCGCGCCGTCCTGGCGCGAGCATGTCGCATTCTGACCAGCCGTCACGTGCAATTCCACGCACGTGGTCGCTTTTACACCTTTCACGGCATGTCGCAAACGCACCTACCCGCGGCGTGCGCAGGCATCTGGTCGGACGGGGCCAGTCATACCATCGCTCCCAAGGGGGCCACTTGCGTCCCGCACCAGCCATGGCGCTCCAAAGCGCCGCAGGGAGACAGCGATGTTCAGCAAGCAAGACCAGATCCAGGGCTATGACGACGAACTGCTCGCGGCGATGGATGCCGAGGAAGCGCGCCAGGAGGACCACCTCGAGCTGATCGCTTCGGAGAACTACACCAGCAAGCGCGTCATGCAGGCTCAGGGCAGCGGGCTGACCAACAAGTACGCCGAAGGTTATCCGGGCAAGCGTTACTACGGCGGCTGCGAGCACGTGGACAAGGTCGAGCAGCTGGCCATCGACCGCGCCAAGCAACTGTTCGGCGCCGACTACGCCAACGTCCAGCCGCACTCGGGCTCCTCGGCCAACGCCGCCGTCTACCTGGCACTGCTGAATGCCGGCGACACCCTCCTGGGCATGAGCCTGGCCCACGGCGGCCACCTGACCCACGGTGCCAAGGTGTCGTCCTCGGGCAAGCTGTACAACGCCGTGCAGTACGGCCTGAACACCGACACCGGGCTGATCGACTACGACGAAGTCGAGCGCCTGGCCGTGGAACACAAGCCGAAGATGATCGTCGCCGGCTTCTCCGCCTACTCCAAGATCCTCGACTTCCCGCGCTTCCGCGCCATCGCCGACAAGGTCGGGGCGCTGCTGTTCGTCGACATGGCCCACGTCGCCGGCCTGGTCGCCGCCGGCCTGTACCCGAACCCGTTGCCCTACGCCGACGTGGTCACCACCACCACCCACAAGACCCTGCGTGGCCCGCGCGGAGGCCTGATCCTGGCTCGCTCCAACGAAGAGATCGAGAAGAAGCTCAACTCCGCCGTCTTCCCCGGCGCCCAGGGCGGCCCGCTGATGCACGTGATCGCCGCCAAGGCGGTGTGCTTCAAGGAAGCACTGGAGCCCGGCTTCAAGGACTACCAGGCCCAGGTGATCAAGAACGCCCAGGCCATGGCCAAGGTGTTCATCGATCGCGGCTATGACGTGGTATCCGGCGGCACCGACAACCACCTGATGCTGATCAGCCTGGTGAAGCAGGGCCTGACCGGCAAGGAAGCGGACGCCGCCCTGGGCCGCGTCGGCATCACCGTGAACAAGAACGCCGTGCCGAACGACCCGCAGAGCCCGTTCGTCACCTCCGGCATCCGCATCGGCACCCCGGCGGTGACCACCCGCGGGCTGAAGGAAGCCCAGTGCCGCGAACTGGCCGGCTGGATCAGCGATGTGCTGGACCACCTGGGCGACGCCGACGTTGAGGCCAAGGTGGCGACCCAGGTCGCGGGCCTGTGCGCGGACTTCCCGGTTTACCGTTGAGATTCCCGGCAAGGCTCTTGTAGGAGCGAGCTTGCTCGCGAACCAGCCCCGCTGCGAGGCGGTTCGCGAGCAGGCTCGCTCCTACAGGGAAGACGCCGCGACTAGAGATTTCAGGAGCACCCCATGCAACGCTACTCCGGCTTCGGCCTGTTCAAGCATTCCCTGAGCCACCACGAGAACTGGCAGCGCATGTGGCGCACGCCCACGCCCAAGCCGGTCTACGACGTGGTCATAGTCGGCGGCGGCGGGCACGGCCTGGCCACGGCCTACTACCTGGCCAAGGAGCACGGCATCACCAACGTCGCGGTGGTCGAGAAGGGCTGGCTGGGTGGCGGCAACACCGCACGCAACACCACCATCGTGCGTTCCAACTATCTGTGGGACGAGTCGGCGCTGCTCTACGAACACGCCATGAAGCTGTGGGAGGGCCTGTCCCAGGACCTCAACTACAACGTCATGTTCTCCCAGCGCGGGGTCTACAACCTCTGCCATACCCTGCAGGACATGCGCGACGGCGAGCGCCGCGTCAGCGCCAACCGCCTCAACGGCGTGGACGGCGAGCTGCTCAACGCGCAGCAGGTGGCCGAGGAGATTCCCTACCTGAACTGCACGAAGAGCGCCCGCTACCCCGTCATGGGTTCCACCGTGCAGCGTCGCGGCGGCGTGGCCCGTCACGACGCCGTGGCCTGGGGCTTCGCCCGCGCGGCCGACGCCCTGGGCGTGGACCTGATCCAGCAGACCGAAGTGATCGGCTTCCGCAAGCAGGACGGCGTGGTCATCGGCGTCGAGACCAACCGCGGCTTCATCGGCGCCAAGCGCGTCGGCGTGGTCACCGCCGGCAACTCCGGGCACATGGCCAAGCTCGCCGGCTTCCGCCTGCCGATCGAATCGCACCCGCTGCAGGCGCTGGTTTCCGAGCCGCTCAAACCGATCATCGACAGCGTGATCATGTCCAACGCCGTGCACGGCTACATCAGCCAATCGGACAAGGGTGACCTGGTCATCGGCGCCGGCATCGACGGCTACAACGGCTACGGCCAGCGCGGCTCGTACCCGGTGATCGAGCACACCCTGCAGGCCATCGTCGAGATGTTCCCGGTGCTCTCGCGGGTGCGCATGAACCGCCAGTGGGGCGGCATCGTCGACACCACCCCGGACGCCTGCCCGATCATCGGCAAGACCCCGGTGCAGAACCTGTTCTTCAACTGCGGCTGGGGCACCGGCGGCTTCAAGGCCACTCCCGGCTCGGGCAACGTCTTCGCCGCAACCCTCGCCAAGGGCGAGCCGCATCCGCTGGCCGCGCCCTTCTCCATCGAACGCTTCCACACCGGCGCGCTGATCGACGAACACGGCGCCGCAGCCGTAGCTCACTAAAGAGGGCAACAAACATGCTGAATATCTTCTGCCCCCATTGCGGCGAGCTGCGTTCCGAAGAGGAATTCCACGCCAAGGGCCAGGCGCACATCCCGCGCCCGCTCGACCCGTCCGCCTGCTCCGACGCCGAGTGGGGCGAGTACATGTTCTTCCGCGACAACCCGCGTGGCATCCACCACGAGCTGTGGGTGCACGCCGCCGGCTGCCGCCAGTACTTCAACGTCACCCGCCACACCGTGACCTACGAAATCCTGGAAACCTACAAGATCGGCGAAAAACCGAGCATCACCGCCGAATCCGAGAAGAAATCCGCCGTCCAGCCCGCCGTGGAGAAGGCCTAATGAGCCAGATCAATCGCCTGTCCCGTGGCGGTCGCATCGACCGCAACAAGCCGCTCACCTTCAGCTTCAACGGCCAGAGCTACCAGGGCTTCGCCGGTGACACCCTGGCCGCCGCCCTGCTGGCCAACGGCGTCGACATCCTCGGCCGCAGCTTCAAGTACTCGCGTCCGCGCGGCATCGTCGCCGCCGGCGCCGAAGAGCCCAACGCCATCCTGCAGATCGGCTCGCGCGAATCCACCCAGGTGCCCAACGTGCGCGCCACCCAGCAGGCCCTGTACAACGGCCTGGTGGCGACCGCCACCAACGGCTGGCCGAACGTGCAGAACGACCTCATGGGGATCTTCGGCAAGGTCGGCGGCAAGCTGATGCCGCCCGGCTTCTACTACAAGACCTTCATGTACCCGCAGTCCATGTGGCTGACCTACGAGAAGTACATCCGCAAGGCCGCAGGCCTCGGCCGCGCGCCCACCGAAGTGGACCCGGACAGCTACGACTGGATGAACCACCACGCCGACGTGCTGATCGTCGGCGTCGGTCCCGCCGGC
>NZ_JBGLYK010000322.1:0-4412 GCF_047304025.1 Pseudomonas sp. Pseusp97
CAGCCAGGTGGCGGCAGCCCGCGCCGAAGTCGAGCGCGCCCGCGAGCAGCAAGGCGGCCACGATGAAGACAACGCCCAACTGCGCAGCGCCACGGCCAACGTTGCCAAGGCCCGCCTCGATCTCGCCCGCACCACGGTACGCGCCGATTCCAATGGTCTGATCACCGACCTGCGCACCGACGTCGGCCACTACGTGGGACCCGGTAGCCCGGTGATGACGCTGATCGCCATCCATGACCTGTGGGTCAGCGCCGACATGACCGAGAACAACCTCGGCCACCTGCGCAACGGCACGCCAGTGCTGGTAGTGCTCGATTCGCTGCCCGGCGAGCTGCTCAAGGGGCACATCCGCAGCATCGGCTACGGCGTCAGCGTCGGCCAGGGCACGCCTCCGGGGTCGCTGCCGACGGTGCAGAACAGCCGCGAATGGCTGCGCTCGGCGCAGCGCTTCCCGGTGATCGTCGAACTGGATCGCGACCAGCTGGAAAGTCCCGCCGGCCTGCGCGTGGGTGGCCAGGCAGAAGTCATGGCGCTGCCCAGCGAAGGCAACCCGCTGAACCTGCTCGGCCGGGTGTTCATGTGGCTGATGAGCTGGCTGTCGTATGCCTATTGAACTGCGGCGGCGCCGGGCTCTCCGGCTGGCCTGGGGCACGGCGCTGTGCCTGGCGGCGAGCTACGGCATCGGCATGCCGATCCCGTTCCTCGCCCCTGTGCTGGCCGTGCTCCTGCTGGCGATGCGCGCCCAGGCGCTGCCGCTCAAGGCGGCGCCGGCACTGGCGCTGCTGGTGATGCTCAGCTGCGGCGTCGGCCTGCTGCTGATTCCATTGCTTCGCCATGCGCCGCTCAGTGGCGTGCTGCTGGTTGGCGTCGGCCTGTATTGCGTATTCCGCTATGCCTTGCGCGGCGGCAATGGGCTGCTGGCGAACCTGCTGGTGATCGGCCTGACCATGATCGCCGCCGCCGGCACCAGCGATTTCACCCTGGCGCTGTCGGTGGTGGAAGCGCTGGCCAAGGGCATGCTGCTGGCCGTGCTCAGCACCGCGGTGGCCCATGCCCTGTTCCCGGAGCCAGCCGATGCGCCCTCGCCCCCCGCCCCGCCGCTGCCCAATGAGCAGGATGGCGGCTGGATCGCCCTGCGCGCCACGCTGATCGTGATGCCGGCGTTCCTGCTGGCGATCATCGCCCCGGATCGCTTCATGCCGTTGATCATGAAATCCGTGAGCCTCGGCCAGCAGGCCGGGGAAACCCGCGCACGACACGCCAGCCGCGAACTGATCGGCTCTACCCTGCTCGCCGGCGTGCTGGCGATCCTGGTCTGGGGCGCGTTGAGCCTGTTCGTGCACCTGTGGATGTTCTTCCTCTGGGTGCTGCTGTTCACCCTCTGGCAAGGCCGCCGCCTGTATGCGGCGGTGGCCACGCGCAAGAGCCCGGCCTACTGGGTCAGTTGCCTGACGACCATGTTGATCCTGCTCGGCCAGTCGGTGGCGGACAGCGCCGGCGGCCAGGACGTCTACCGCGCCTTCGCCATCCGCATGGCGCTGTTTCTCGCGGTGTCGCTGTACGCCAGCGGCATGCTCATCTGGATCGACGGGCGCCGCGCAAGGGCTCGCGCGGCCTAGGGCTTCCAGTCCACCCCGGAGTCGGCCAGGTAGGCATCCACGGCGGCGCCCAGCGTGGGGTGGAAAGCCGATTCGCCCAGGCCCTCGAACAGCTCGAACTGCTTCATCTTGTCCTTCACCGGGTCCTTCATCTCGGCGAACTGCAGTTCGACGCCACGCTGCTCCAGCACCTTGTCCAGCTCGGCGAGCATATCGGCGGAAGTCACGTCGATACTGGTCACCGGGCTCGCCGCGATCACCAGCCGCTGCACCGGCGTCGGCGATGCGTCCAGCGCTGCCAGCACCTCGTTCTGGAACTGCTCGGCGTTGGCGAAGAACAGCGGTGCGTCCCAGCGCAGCAGCACCAGGCCGGGGATGCGCCGGGAATTCGGGTAACGCGTTACGTCGTGATAGCCGCGCACGCCGTCGACCCGTCCGAGCACCGCATGGTGCGGCCGCCAGCCGTCCCAGAGGAATTCGATCACCGAGATCGCCACGGCGATGCAGATGCCCGGAATGGCGCCGAACACCGCCACGCCGACGAAGCAGCTGATCGACAGCCAGAACTCCCAGGGCTGCATGCGATAGATGCGTTTCAGGTCGGCGAACTCGAACAGGCCCAGCGCGGCGGCGATCACCACGGCGGCCAGTGCGCTGTTGGGCAGGTGCTCCATCAGGTTCGGCGCCACCAGCAACAGCAGGGTCACCGCCAGCGCGCCGATGATCCCGGTGAGCTGGGTTTTCGACCCCGCCGCCTCGGCCACCGGGGTGCGCGAGGAGCTGCTGCTGATGGGAATACCCTGGAACAGGCCGGACGCGACGTTCGCCACGCCGAGGCCGAACATCTCCTGGTTGGGGTTGACCGGGCTCTTCAAGCGCGCGGCATAGGTGCGTGACAACACGCTGGTATCCGCAAAGGAAACCAGCGCCACCGCGACACCGCCCAGCACCACTTCCAGCAGATCGATATCGGTGATCCACGGGAAGGCGAAGGACGGCAATCCCTGCGGCAACTGTCCCAGTACCTTGACCCCATGGCTGCCGAGGTCGAACAGGCTGACCGCCAGCGTCGCCAGGATCACCGCGATAAGGATGCCCGGAATGCGCTTGTAGGGCTTGAGCAGCAGGATCAGCAGCAGGCTGCCGGCGCCCACGGCAAAGCTGGTCCAGTTGGCGCGCCCTTCCAGTAGCGCCTGCCCCAGGTGCCAGAGATCGCGCAGCGGGCCCTGGCTGTCGACCTTGATGCCGAACAGCTTGGGCAACTGGCTGATCAGCACGGTGAGCGCGATGCCGTTCATGTAGCCGTAGCGGATCGGCTTGGACAGCAGTTCGGTGATGAAGCCCAGGCGCAGCAGGCCGGCGATCATGCACACCGCGCCGGACACCAGCGCCATCAGGCTGGCGATGGCAATCGCCCGTTGCGGGTCGCTCGCCGCGTACTGCACCACCACCGCGAGAATCGGCGCGGCCAGCGCCGAATCGGGGCCGAGCACCAGTATCCGGCTCGGCCCGAACAGCGCGTAGGCCAGCAGCGGAATGATGGTTGCGTAGAGCCCGTAGATGCCCGGCACACCGGAGGCCTCGGCGTAGGCGATGCCCACCGGCACCAGCATGGTGGTCAGCACCAGGCCGGCGGCCAGGTCCCTGGGCAGCCAGCCGGCCTGGTAATGGCGCAGGGTGACGAGGCCGGGCAGCCAGCGCTGCCAGTCGAAGCCGGATCGGGATTGCGACGGGGATTCGGACATCAGGGATTGGCTCCAGGCAAGTACTGCGCAAGGTCCAGGCGAAGCGGCAACCTTATCGTCCTACAGCGTAGATCAGCGGCCGCGCCGCCAGCGTCGAACCGCCGACGATAGTTTCCGCGCGACCGGCGGATTCGCACCTAGACTTCCCACAGCCTTCCGCCACTGGAGAAACGCCCGGCCATGAGCAGTCTGTTCGACGCTATCCTACTTGGGCTGCTCGCTTTGCTGCCCCTGATCAATCCGCCGACCACGGTCGCGCTGTTCCTTGCGCTGTCCCAGGGTTTCAGCCGCGAGGAGAAGAACCAGCAGGCACTGCTGACGGCCTGCTACGTGTTCATCATCATGATGCTGACCTACTACATCGGCGAATTCATCATGGGGGTGTTCAGCATCTCGATTCCCGGCCTGCGCGTCGCCGGAGGCGGCATCCTCTGCATCATCGGCGGGCGCATGCTGTTTCCCGCGCCCATGCCCTCCCCCGACTCCCGCGAAGACCTGCCCGAACGCACCAGCTTCGCCTTCATTCCGCTGGCCATGCCCAGCACCGCCGGGCCCGGCACCATCGCGATGATCATCAGCTCCGCGGCCAGCATCAAGAACAGCACCAGCTTCCCGCACTGGGTGATCATGGTCGCGCCGCCGCTGATCTTCCTCTGCACGGCGCTGATCCTCTGGGGCTGCCTGCGCGCCTCGGAGCTGATCATGAAGGCCACCGGCAAGTCCGGCATCGACGCCATCTCGCGGCTGATGGGTTTCCTGCTGGTGTGCATGGGCGTGCAGTTCGCCATCAACGGTCTGGTGGAAGTCGCACAGACGCTGATCAACGCCAACGCGAGCCTGCTGCAACCGTGATGACTCCCGTAGGAGCAACTGTCTTCTTCGGATGGTTCGTGCCTTGGTTTTCCCCTCTCCCTAACCCTGGCTGCGCGCCCCGCTCCGAAGGCAGAGGGGATTGGTTCGGTGCCGGCTGAAACCACAGTGTCAGCCGGCACGGGGAGCTCCCACTCCCGTCAGGGGGGGGGGGGGGGGGGGGGGGGGCCCCGGCGCAGAAATTGAAGGAGGAGCGGGG
>NZ_JBGLYK010000323.1:0-4396 GCF_047304025.1 Pseudomonas sp. Pseusp97
GCCGTGGGTCGGCGCGCTGCTGCCGGTCGCGGCCGTCGCCACGGCGCTGCTGTGCCTGCGCATCGAACGTGGACCGGCGATGCCGGCGGCGACCGTCCAGCAGGGCCGGTGAACGATCGGCGAAATCCGACTGTCGAGGAAAGGGGCGCGCAAAATCGCGCCCCTTTCTTTTATCCGCCGACGGAGGACTCGCCCACCCATGCTGGTTTCGCTTCAGGCACTACGGGCACTGGCCGCCTGGCTGGTGGTGTTCCATCACTTCATGCAGGTGTTCTTCGATTTCCGCGCCGACAGCCTCGGCGGCAGGCTCCTCTCCACCCGCGGCCAGGTCGGGGTGGACATCTTCTTCGTCCTCAGCGGCTTCGTGATCCATCTCTCCAGCGCCGGCCGGCCGATGTCTCCGCTGACCTTCCTGGTGCAGCGCCTGGCCCGTGTCGCTCCGGCCTACTGGCTGTATACGGCGATCACCGCGCTGATCATCCATGCCTTCGCCGACGTGATGCCGATCTACGGCGTCGGCGGCAAATCGCTGCTGCTCTCGCTGCTGTTCATCCCCAGCGAAAACCCCGGCGGCTTCGGCCTTTACCCGGTGCTGCCGGTGGGCTGGACGCTGAACTTCGAGATGCTCTTCTACGGCCTGTTCGCCCTCTCCTTCCTGGTCGCCGAGCGCTGGCGTCCCTGGCTGGTGACCGCGCTGGTGCTGCTGGTGGCGCAGGTGCTGGCGCGCGAGCCATGGATCAGCAACTTCTACCGCAACCCGATCATCTTCGAGTTCCTCCTCGGGCTTGGCCTGGCAGCACTGTACCGACGCGGCTGGCTGAACCTGCCCCGGCCGCTGGCCCTGCTGACGGTCGTGATATCAGTGACGACCATCGCACTGTTCCCCGCCGACCACCCATGGCGCCTGCTGACCTGGGGCCTGCCCGCCGCTGCGCTGCTGGCAGCCTGTGTGGCGCTGGAGCCGCTGTTCGAGCGCAACCGGGTACTGCATGCGCTGGGCGACTGGTCCTATTCGGTGTACCTGCTGCACGTGATCGTGCTCTGGCTTGCCGCGTACTGGCTGCATGAACGGCTCGGCCTGACGCCTTACCAGACACTGAGCCTAAGCGTGCCGGCGATCCTGCTGCTGTCGTGGCTCAGCTACGAATGGGTGGAACGGAAGATGGCCCGCCAGCTGCGCGCGGCCTATGCACGCGTTGCCGAGCCGCTGGCGGCGCGGCGGGCTCAGGCCGGGTCGCTGTAGACCAGGCGGTTGCGCCCCTCGGCCTTGCCGCGATACAGGCGGCGGTCGGTGCAGCGGTAGAGCTCGTCGGCATCCAGGCCATCGCCCGGCCACTCGGCAAGGCCGAAGGTGGCGGAAATCTGGATGCGTTCGCCGTGATAGAGCAGCGGTGCCTCGTCGATCTCCCGGCGCAGCGACTCCACCAGCGGCTTGGCGTCGAAGCGGTCGGTGAACGGCAACAGCAGGCCGAACTCCTCGCCCCCCAGCCGGCCGATCAGGTCGGTGGCGCGCAGACGGTGGCGCAGGCGATTGCACAGGTGCTGCAGCGCCTTGTCGCCGGCATCGTGGCCCCACTCGTCGTTGATGTTCTTGAAGTGATCGACGTCCAGCACCACCAGCACCAGCCGCGTCTCGTAGCGCGCCGCCTCCTGGATGCAGCGCCGCAGCGCGCGCTGGAAGCTCTCGCGGCTGGCCACGCCGGTCAGCGCATCGGTCAGCGCCAGGTGCCGCAGTTGCTTGTAGGCGGCGGCGCGGCGCTCCTCGTACACGTGCATGAAGGCGATCACCAGCACGCCGCAGAAGACGCCGTTGCCAATGTCGATCAACCCCGGCGCATCCAGCCGCAGGCGGTTGGCATGCAGGTACATGAGCGTGGCGATCAGCATGAACGGCACGGCAAGCAGGAAGCCGCGCCACTTGCCCAGCAGCAGGTAGGCCATCACCGGCATCAGGTAGACCCAGACGAAGGCCGTGGCCGAGGCATTGGGCATGACGATGATGTAGAGGATGAAGCAGAAGGTCGGCAGCAGGTAGGCAATGATCCAGGGTACCAGCCGGCTGACCCGCTTGAGCCGGTGCGCCGCCCATAGCAGCAAGCCACAGGTCGCCAGTTCCGCAGCGGACAGCCACAGGTTGCCGGCAAGATACTGCAGGATCGAGAACACCCCCAGGGTCGCACCGGTACAAGCGAAGATCAGCCGCATCAGCAAACGATGGTCCGCCTCTTCCAGCCCGGTGGGCCCGGCACTGGACTCGAACAGGTGGTCGGGATCGCTGTTGCGGTGCATCGCCCTGCTCCTTGGCTCGACCGCCCGGCGGTTCGGCCGAAATGGCGGCATCCGGGCACTCCAGCCCGATTCACGTCATCAGAAGACTACTCCAATTTCCTACAACGCGTAGCCAACCCGACGGAAACCGGGCGGATGGGCTAGCCTAGGCTGCATTGTCCATGGAGGAAGTCTATGCGTTCGATCCTTGCCGTCCTGTCCCTGCTCGCGCTTTCCGGCTGTGCTTCGTACCAGAGCGATGAAGTCCAACCCGTCCCCACCGACCGCCTGCTGGCCTACCAGCAACCGGGCAAGGACAGCGTCAAGGTCGAGGTCACCCGCGATGTGGGCTACATCGGCGGCGGCTGCCTTGTCGCCTTCACCATCGACCACCAGATCGCCGCACGCATCGGCAAGGGCGAGTCGGCCAGCTTCCACGTACCGGTGGGCAAGCACGTGGTCGGCATCATCGGCGACAAGGACGGCGAAGGCCTGTGCAGCAAGGCCATGCTGCGCCGTGAACTGCTGGTGCCGCTGGAGCCGGGCGGCAATAACGCCTTCCGCATCGTCAGCGACAACCGCACCGGGTTCGACATCAAGCCGGCGGTCGAGTAACCGCAGGCACAGGTGCGCCTCAGCGGTTCAGACGGGCAACCAGGCGCGCCTGCAGCTTCTCCAGCTCCCCCGCATCGGCCTTGTTTGCCGCGTGGATGCCCAGGCCCTCGCCGGCATAGCGCGGAACGATGTGCACGTGAATGTGGAACACCGTCTGCCCGGCCGGCGCGCCGTTGAACTGGGCGACCTGCACGCCGTCGGGGTTGAGCTCCTCGACGATCACGCCGGTCAGGCGCTGCACGACGCGCATGACCTTGGACAGCGCCTCGGGGTCGACTTCGAGGATGTTGCGCGCCGGGGAATTCTTCGGAATCACCAGGGCGTGACCGTAGGACTGCGGGAACAGGTCGAGGAAGGCGAGCACGTCGTCGTCCTCGTACAGCTTGTAGCAGGGAGCCTCGCCACGAATGATCTGGGCGAAGATGTTCTGCGGATCGTAGGTGCCTTGCAGGCTCATGCTGGGGTTCCTTGTCTGTCGCCCGCGACGGGCCGGTTGCTTGTCTATGGGCCCGCACCATACCGGTTTGCGCCGCGCGGGTCATGACCGGTGGCGCGCGGAGGGCTATCCTGAGGCCTTCGCTGCTTTGCCTCAGTGACCTCACCGGAGTATGCATGCCAGACCTTTCCGCGTTTCCCATCACCCGCAAATGGCCCGCCGAACACCCTGACCGCCTGCAGCTGTACTCGCTGCCTACTCCCAACGGGGTGAAGGTGTCGATCATCCTCGAAGAGCTCGGCCTGCCCTACGAGCCGCACCTGGTCAGCTTCGAGCGCAACGACCAGATGTCGCCGGAATTCCTCTCGCTGAACCCGAACAACAAGATCCCGGCGATCCTCGACCCCAACGGGCCGGACGGCAAGCCGCTGGCGCTGTTCGAGTCCGGTGCGATCCTGGTCTATCTGGCCGACAAGACCGACTCGCTGATCGCCCCCGGCGCCAGCGGCCGCTATGAAACCCTGCAGTGGCTGATGTTCCAGATGGGCGGGATCGGCCCGATGTTCGGCCAGATCGGCTTCTTCAACAAATTCGCCGGCAAGGACTACGAGGACAAGCGCCCGCTGCAGCGCTACGTGGACGAATCCAGGCGACTGCTGGCCGTGCTCGACCGCCACCTCGAAGGGCGCGACTGGATCATGGGCGAGCGCTACACCATCGCCGACATCGCCACCTTCCCGTGGGTCCGCAACCTGATCGGTTTCTATGAGGCGGGCGAGCTGGTGGGCTTCGACAACTTCCAGAACGTCAAGCGCGTGCTCGAACGCTTCCTCGCGCGGCCGGCGGTGCAACGTGGATTGAACATTCCCAAGCGCGACTGACCTCCGGTATTGACCTGTAGGAGCGAGCTTGCTCGCGAACAATTTCCCGGCAGCTAAGACGCTGGGCGGGTTCGCGAGCAAGCTCGCTCCTACAACGGATGTAAAACCCGCGCGCCCTTCTCCGTAGGGCGCATAACGCGCCAGCGTTATCCGCCGCGCGAGGAATGGCGGATAACCTGTTCCAGGTTATTCGCCC
>NZ_JBGLYK010000324.1:0-4390 GCF_047304025.1 Pseudomonas sp. Pseusp97
CTCTGCGTCCCCCCCGCCCCCACTCCCGCCCGGTGGGGCGGGGGGGGGGGGGGGGGGGCCGCGCCCCCCCCCCCCCCCCCCCCCCCCCCAACGCGTTTCCGGTGCTCCAGTAGGATGGATGGAGCGAAGCGATACCCATGCTGCAGCGGTTGCGCTTCGTCAGATCGACAACGGCCGCAAACGCCCCTGCGGCTTGGGCTCGGCGCCGCTGTCCGGCGCGGTGCCGCGCAGCACCAGGCGCGTGATGGTTTCGATGGCTGCTTCGAAATCCGCATCGCTGAGGCTGGTCTTGCCGGTCACGATGGAAATCTGCCAGTCGAAATCGGCGTAGGTCTGGGTCGCCGCCCAGATGGTGAACAGCAGGTGATGCGGGTCCACCGGCGCCAGCAGGCCGCGGTCGATCCAGCTCTGCAGGCAGGCGATATTGCGTTGCGCCTGGGCGTTCAGCTCATCCAGGTATTCCTTGGGCAGGTGCGGCGCACCGTGCATCAGCTCGCTGGCGAACACCTTCGAGGCGTGCGGCAGCTCCTGGGAAATCTTCACCTTGGAACGGATGTAGGCGCGTAGCGCCTCGCTCGGCTCGTCGTCCTCGCGGAACGGCGCGGAGGCCTGCAGCAGCGGCTCCACCACGCTTTCCAGCACGCAGCGGTAGAGGTTTTCCTTGGACTGGAAGTAGTAGTAGACGTTGGGCTTGGGCAGCCCGGCGCGAGCGGCGATGTCGCTGGTCTTGGTCGCCGCGAAACCCTTCTCGGCGAATTCTTCGCTGGCGGCGCGAAGGATGAGGCGACGGTTACGCTCGCGGATGCTGGTCATGGGCTGGTCTTCTTTCTTTTATTGCTGTTATAGCTGTTGGCACAGAACAGAGCCGGGCATGGTAGCACCGGGCTCTCGGGCCCCTCAACTCGGCGCCTCTCGCGGTACTGGCGTGCAATTTCCTGACTCGCGAGTCGGTTTTGTGTGTACAGCGACGACGTTCTAGGGTATTTCTAGCGCACTTTCGTTCGGCTCCTGCCATCCGGAACCTCCCACTGCCCATGTCCGATTCCCAGTTGGTCGACCCCTTCGGTCGACGCATCACCTACCTGCGCCTGTCGGTCACCGACCGCTGCGACTTCCGCTGCACCTACTGCATGAGCGAAGACATGCAGTTCCTGCCGCGCGACCAGGTGTTGAGCCTGGAGGAACTCGAAGCCGTCGCCGACGCCTTCATCGGCCTGGGCGTGAAGCGCATCCGCATCACCGGCGGCGAGCCGCTGGTGCGCAAGGGCCTGACCGGCCTGCTGGCAAGACTGGGCGCACGCCCGGAGCTGGACGATCTCTCCATCACCACCAATGGCTCGCAACTGCGCGAGCGTGCGGCTGAGCTGCGCGCGGCCGGCGTGCGTCGCCTGAATATCAGCCTCGACTCGCTGCGCCGCGAACGCTTCGCCGCCTTCACCCGTTCCGACAAGCTGGAGCAGGTACTCGACGGCATCGACGCCGCCCGCGAGGCCGGCTTCGAGCGCATCAAGCTCAATGCCGTGGTGCAGAAGGGCCGCAACGACGACGAAGTCTGCGACCTGGTGGCCTTTGCCCTGGAGAAGGGCATCGACATCAGCTTCATCGAGGAGATGCCGCTGGGCAGCGTCAGCAGTCACGAGCGCAAAGAGACCCTGTGCAGCAGCGACGAAGTCCGTGCGCAGCTCGCCGAGCGTTGGCAACTGCTGCCGACACCCGAGCGCAGCGGCGGTCCGTCGCGTTACTACCGTATCGACGGCCACGCCAGCCGCATCGGTTTCATCTCCCCGCACAGCCATAACTTCTGCGGCGACTGCAATCGGGTGCGGGTGACCGCCGAAGGCAAGCTGGTGCTCTGCCTTGGCCATGAGGGTGCACTGGACCTTCGCCAGCTGCTGCGCGAGCACCCCGGCGATAGTGCACGCCTGCGCGAAGCGCTGATGCAGGCGTTGCAGCTCAAGCCTGAGCGTCACCATTTCGAAGCCGACCAGCAGGTGCAGGTCCTGCGCTTCATGAGCATGACCGGTGGCTGAGCCCGCCACGGCGGGCGCCCGGCCCGCCTGACAAAACAAGAACAACAGGTAACAAGGAGAGTCGTTTGAAGCTCAAGGCATTCTGCTGCGCGCTCGCCAGCATCCTTTCCACCGGTGTTTCAGGTGCCGCCATGGCGCAGACCTACGTCGTCGGCGTCGAGAACCTCGCGTTCGCCCCTCACTACAGCACCGATGCGCAGGGCAATTACCAGGGCTTCGCCCGAGAGGTGCTGGACCTGTTCGCCAGCACCAGCGGCATCACCCTGGAATATCGCCCACTGCCGGTGGATGCGCTGCTGCCGGCGCTGCTGTCCGGCCAGGTCGATCTCAAGTACCCGGACAATCCCAATTGGGCGCCCGAGCAGAAGGCCGGGAAAACCCTGCACTACAGCCAGCCGGTGAGCGAGTACGTCGACGGCGTGCTGGTGGCGCCGGAGCGGCTGGGGCAGGGCGTCGGCGTCTTGAAGACGCTGGCGCTGGTGGATGGCTGGACGCCGCGCGGCTATGAGCAGCAGGTGCAGGCCGGGCAGATCGCCCTCGCGCCCAGCGCCGACCTCAAGCAGATGATCCATTCCGCGCTGAAGAAGCAGGCCGACGGCGCCTACTTCAACGTGGTGGTCGCCACCTTCTATCTGGACAACATCCGTGCGAAACCGGGGGCGCTGGTGTTCGATCCTTCGTTGCCGCACACGCGCAGTGCCTTCCACCTTTCCACGGTGAAGCACGGCGAGCTGATCGAGCGCTTCGACCGCTTCCTCGTCGATCACGCCAGGGAAGTGGCCGCGCTCAAGGCCAGGTACGGCGTCGAGGCGAGCCTGGACTCGGAGCACCTGGGCGTCGAGCAGTGGAAAGTGGATTTCCTCGAACGCCAGAAAGCCAAACAGAAGTCGCCCTGAGCCGTCGGATTCCCTAGAATCGCCGCTGCCGTTTGCGCGCCAGCCATGGGGAGGATGAAGTGCGCCGCGCTTTGTTCATCTGCAGCCGCAACCGCCTGCGCAGCCCTACCGCGGAAACCGTCTTCGCCAACTGGCCGGAGGTCGAGACCGATTCCGCCGGGCTTGCGCCGGACGCCGAAGTCCCGCTGAGTGCCGAGCAGCTGGAGTGGGCTGATCTGGTCTTCGTCATGGAGCGCCGACATCGGCAGGCACTGCTACGCCGCTTCCCCCTGCCGATGCGCGGCAAGCGCCTGGTGTGCCTGGATATCCCTGACGACTACGCCTATCTGCAGCCCGAGCTGGTGCTCCTGCTGGAGCGCAAGGTTGGGCCTCTCCTGCGGCAGGAGCGGGTGTGAGCGAGATTCGTATCGGCCTGCGCGAAGGCACGCTGGTCTGCCCCGGTTTCCGCATCCAGGCCCAGCCCGAACCTTCGCTGGCCATCGACGGCGATCTGCTCTGGGCACTGGAGCAGCCGCAGTGGTTCCCGCTGGCCGTGTCGCTCGAGGAGCGCGGCGGCGCACAGTGGATCACGCCGTTGCCGCTGGCGCAGCAGACCGGTTTCGACCCGCAGCGGGTGATCGGCTGGCGCAACGAGCCGGTGCGCATCGAGCAGCCCGCTGGCATCGAGGATGCGGAGGCCGCTATCCACTGGTGGCGCGGTGGTACGGTCGAGGATGTGCGCGGACGCGTCAGTCATCATGCCTGGGGGCGCCTGCTGCGCGTCGAAGGGCCGGGCATCGGCCCCGAGCACATTCTCTTCCCCCGTGGTTGCGCCTGCCTCTACCTGGGCCATCTGGACACCGACTGGCGTCAACTGCGCTTCGAACTCTTTTCCTGAGCGGTAATCTCACTAGATAGCGGCCCTGCGGTTGGCGCCGATGTGGCGGGAGCGTGGCGGTCGGTTGTCTCGCGTGCGAGCGGCCTGCACCTCCTGCTTAGTGCATGCAGTCCATGATGAGGTGACCCAGAATGACCCTAACAAAACGGGTAAAAAGCCTTGCAGCTGTCCTGGTGTTTGCACAGTTGGGTGTGGTTGCGGAAGTCCCGTTGGCTCAGGCCGCCATGGTGGGTACAGGCGAAGTGCTGCAGGCGCAGCAGCAACAGGTCGACCGCGAGCAACTGTTGAAAATGCTCGACGACCAGGGCGTGCAGAAGAAACTGCAGTCCATGGGTGTTGAGCGCAGCAAGGTCGAGCAGCGCATCAGGAGCCTGTCCAACGAGGAGCTGGCGCAGTTCAACCAGCAGCTGGATGAGGCTCCCGCCGGCGGCATCATCGGCATCATACTGCTGTTCCTGCTGATCTTCGTGATCACCGACATGCTCTGCATCACCCACATCTTCACCTTCGTCCGGTGCCAGCGTTGAGGCTCTGGGCCATGGCCGTCGCGCTCGCGGCGGCCGTGGCGCTCGGCGGCTGCGCGCAGT
>NZ_JBGLYK010000325.1:0-4367 GCF_047304025.1 Pseudomonas sp. Pseusp97
TCCGCGAAATCCTTCAGCGCACTGCGTAACCACCGGTCAACACCATCGGGCGTACAACCGCCAACGATCGTATGCGATACACGGGGTGCGGAATTACATCGCAGCGAAATGCGCCAGCATCCGCTCGGCGTCGGCCTCCACCCCACTGAACAGTTCGAACGCCTTCACCGCCTGGAACACCGCCATGTTGCCGCCATCCAGCGTGCGGCAGCCGAGGCTGCGGGCATGCCTGAGCAACTCGGTCTCCAGCGGGAAGTAGATGATCTCCGCCACCCACAGGCCCGAGTGCAGCAGCTCCAGCGGCAGCGGTGCGCCGGGCAGCTTGGCCATGCCCACCGGGGTGGTGTTGACCAGCCCGTCCGCTTCCGCCACTGCGCCGGCCAGGTCGTGGCCGACCCGCGCGCGCTGGCCGCCGAAATGGGCGTTGAGGTTGTCCACCAGTGCCTGCGCGCGGGCCGGATTCACTTCGAAGATCGTCAGTTGCCGCACGCCCTCGCTGAGCAACGCGTGGGCGACTGCAGCGCCTGCGCCGCCAGCGCCCAGTTGCACTACGCGCTCGCGCGAGGCGTCGCTGAGGTTGCGCCGGAAGCCTTCGGCAAAGCCCAGGCAATCGGTGTTGTGGCCGATGCGCTTGCCATCGCGCAACACGACGGTATTCACCGCGCCGATGCCGCGCGCCTCGTCGGACAGCTCGTGCAGCAGCGGCATCACCGCCTGCTTGCAGGGGAAGGTGATGTTCAGCCCGGTGTAGCCCATGCGCTCGGCGGCGGCGAGCAGGTCGGGCAGGGCGCCGGCATCGACGCCGAGGGTGTCCAGGTCGATCAGCCGGTAGAGATAGCGCAGCCCCTGGGCATCGCCCTCGCGTTCGTGCAGGGCCGGGGTGCGCGAAGCCTGGATGCCGGCGCCGATCAGGCCGGCCAGCACGGTGCGGTATGTGTTCAAGGCGCTCACCCCTTCAACAGCCTGGCGAAGTGCTGGATGCCGGTGCGGTAGCCGTCGCTGCCCAGCCCGGCGATGACGCCCACGGCGATGCCGGAGACGAACGAGTGATGGCGGAACTCCTCGCGCTTGTGCACGTTGGACAGGTGCACTTCGATAACCGGCAGCTCCACGGCGGCGAGCGCATCGCGGATGGCCACCGAGGTGTGCGTCCAGGCGGCCGGGTTGATCAGGATGCCGGCGCAGCGTCCGCGCGCCTGGTGGACCCAGTCGATCAACTGGCCTTCGTGGTTGGTCTGGCGAAATTCGATTTCCAGGCCGTTCTCGACGCCGGTGCGCTGGCAGAGTGCGGCGATGTCGTCGAGGGTTTCGTGGCCGTAGGTCGCGGGCTCGCGGGTGCCGAGCAGGTTGAGGTTCGGCCCGTTGAGCACGAGCAGGGTGTAGGTCATGAAGGGTGGCTCCGTTGTTTTTGTATGGCCGTGAGGAAAAGGCCTATGGGAGCAAAAATGTACCAAATGGTTAATTTGGTCAATGTGGGTCGGGGTGAAAGAACTTTGTGGCGAAAATCCAGCGAAAATGGCCAGTACGGAGTTAACGTCGAGCATTAGCCAGGTTACCGACCTGATTTGCAGATAGGGACGAATCCACAATCCGTGCGGTGATCGACCACGCGGCGGCGTCCCGTCCCACGTAGGAGCGAGCTTGCTCGCGAACAAACTAGTCGCGGGGCTTCAAGGTTCGCGAGCAAGCTCGCTCCTGCAGCGCGTAGGGCGAATAACGCGCCAGTGTTATCCGCCGCCAGGTCAGCGGCGGATAACCCGTTCCGGGTTATGCGCCCTACGCTGGACGCAGAGTCCACCGATACTCATGGCGCACCCGGCGACACCGTACCTGTAGGAGCGAGCTTGCTCGCGAACCCGCCCAGCCGCGATGCAACCGGAAACACCTGTTCGCGAGCAAGAACTGGGCGTCCCCCTCGATCCTACGAAAAGCTGCTACCGCGAACGCCTTCCCCGTCGGCAGAACCGTAGGGCGATTCATCCCCGCGCGGACACCACCGGCAAAAAAAGACCCGCCAAACAGCGGGTCAGGAGGGGGAAGCCTGGGGGGCAGGCCGGTTGGAGAGCCGGTATCAGACGTGCAAGGCATGCCCCAGCGCGCGCAGCGCAGCTTCCTGCACCGCCTCGCCGAGGGTCGGGTGGGCGTGGATGGTGCCGGCGATATCTTCCAGGCAGGCGGCCATTTCCAGCGATTGCACGAAGGCCGTGGACAGCTCCGAGACCGCCTTGCCCACGGCCTGCCAACCGAGGATCAGGTGGTTGTCCTTGCGTGCCACCACGCGGACGAAGCCATCGCTGGATTCCAGGGTCATGGCGCGGCCGTTGGCGGCGAACGGGAAGCTCGCGGTCAGCACCTCGAAGCCCGCAGCCTGGGCCCGTTCCGGCGACAGCCCGACCACCACCACTTCCGGATCGGTGAAGCACACCGCCGGGATTGCCGTGGGGGTGAAAGCGCGGCGCTTGCCGGCGATGATCTCGGCGACCATCTCGCCCTGGGCCATGGCTCGGTGCGCCAGCATGGGCTCGCCGGCGATGTCGCCGATGGCCCAGACGTCGCGCATGGACGTCTTGCACTGCTCGTCGACTTTCACCGCGCGACCGTTCATGTCCAGGCTCAGGCTTTCGAGATTCCAACCCGTGGTATTGGGGTGGCGGCCGACAGCGACCAGCACCTGGTCAGTCTCGATCACCCGCTGCGAACCGGCGCCATCCTGCACGCGCAGGCCTTTGCCGTCCGGCTCCATGCCCATCACGCTGTGGCCCAGGTACAGCTCGATGCCCAGCTTGCGCAGCGAGTTGGCCACCGGCTTGGTCAGCTCCTCGTCATAGGTCGGCAGGATGCGCGGCTGCGCTTCCACCACCGTGACTTCCACGCCGAGCTTGCGGTAGGCGGTGCCCAGTTCCAGGCCGATATAACCGCCGCCGACGACCGCCAGGCGCTTGGGCAGCGTTTTCGGCGCCAGCGCCTCGGTGGAGGAGATGACGTTGCCGCCCACTGGCAGGAAGGGTAGCTCCACCGATTTCGAGCCAGCCGCCAGCAGCAGGTGCTCGGTGTGAATGTGCTGGCTGCCGCCTTCGGCAAGCTCGACCTCGACGGTCTTGCCGTCGACGATCTTCGCCCAGCCGTTGACCACGATGACGCCATGCTTCTTCAGTAGCGCAGCGACGCCAGTGGTCAGGCGGTCGACGATGCCGTCCTTCCATTCCACGGTGCGCTGGATGTCGATGCTCGGCGCCTGCACGCTGATGCCCAGCGGCGACTTGCCGGCGAACTCGCGGGCTTTCAAATATTCCTCGGCAGCGTGGATCAGCGCCTTGGAAGGAATGCAGCCGATGTTCAGGCAGGTACCGCCCAGGGCGGCACCTTCCACCAGCACGGTACGGATGCCCAGCTGGCCGGCGCGGATTGCCGCGACGTAGCCGCCAGGGCCGCCACCGATCACCAGCAGGGTGGTTTCGAGAGTCTGGTTCTGTTTCATGTCAGCGGCTTCCGTCAATCGATGAACAGGGTGGCGGGATGTTCGAGCAGGGCACGCACGGCCTGGATGAAGGCCGCCGCGTCCATGCCGTCGACCACCCGGTGATCGAAGGACGAGGACAGGTTCATCATCTTGCGCACGACTACCTGGCCGTTGACCACCATGGGCCGCTCGACCATGCGGTTGACGCCGACTATGGCCACTTCCGGGTAGTTGATCACCGGCGTGCTGACGATGCCGCCCAGGGCGCCGAGGCTGCTCAGGGTGATGGTCGAGCCGGAAAGCTCCTCGCGGCTGGCCTTGCCGTGGCGCGCGGCTTCGGCGAGGCGCGCCACTTCCGCGGAGTTGCCCCACAGGTCGCGGGATTCGGCGTTGCGCAGCACCGGCACCATCAGGCCGTTGTCGCTCTGGGTGGCGACGCCCAGGTGCACGGCCCCGTAGCGGGTGATCACGTCGGCTTCGTCGTCATAGCGCGCGTTGAGCTGCGGGAAGTCGCGCAGGGCGACGACCATGGCGCGGGCGATGAAGGGCAGCAGGGTGAGCTTGCCGCGTGCCGCAGCGTGCTTGGCGTTGAGATGGACGCGCAGCGCTTCGAGGTCGGTGACGTCGATTTCCTCGACATAGCTGAAGTGCGGGATGCGCCGCTTGGCCTCGGCCATCTTCTGCGCGATCTTGCGGCGCAGGCCGATCACCGGGATCTGGTGCTCGTCGTGGCGCGCGGCGTAGCCGGAGGCAATGGTCGCGCCACCGTGTTCCAGGTAATGCTCCAGGTCTTCGCGCAGGATGCGCCCGGCCGGGCCGCTGCCCTGGACGAACTGCAGTTCCACGCCCAGATCACGGGCGCGCTGGCGTACCGCCGGCGAGGCCAGCGGCTTCTCGCCCGGTGCGC
>NZ_JBGLYK010000326.1:0-4344 GCF_047304025.1 Pseudomonas sp. Pseusp97
GCGCTCGCCGGCCAGCAGCTTCTCGGCGCGGGCGCGCTGTTCGGCCGGCACGAAGGCCACCGACGTCTGCGGCGGCAGCAGCACATGCCGGGGCCCTTCATCGGTGGCCAGCCAGAAGCCCACCTCGGTGCCTTCGGGCGTATCCCGCCAATGTCGGGTCAGGACGAAACCCTGCCTTGCCTCCACGCTCTAACCACCCGTCTGTCGATTCATGCCGACATTCTACCGGTCCGCCTCAGGATTCGTTGCAAGGCATGTAAATCCGACCGATGCGTTTGACGCACGCCCCGCGTCTGCCCAAGCTAGCGGGCTTTCGTTTGCCTGCCAGGACCTGCCCGTGACCGATTTGTCCCGCCACTGGACCCGCCCTCTCCTCGCCACCCTCTGCGTTGCCACCCTGCTTTCCGGCTGCGGCCTGTTCGGCAAAAAGCCCGAAGAAGCCCAGGCGCCCACCTATACCAAGGCCGACTGGTCGGACCTGCCGCAGACCGCCGATAGCGACGTGCTGCAGGGCTTCAGCGCCTGGCGCTCGGCCTGCGCGGTGCGCCTGAAGAAGGATGACATCTGGGCCGCGACCTGCGCCGACGCTGCCAGCGTGCCGGCCTCCGCCCCGGCCATCCGTCAGTTCATGCTGGCCCGTCTGCAGCCCTATCAGCTGCGTTCCGCCGAGGGCAGCAAGAACGGCCTGATCACCGGCTATTACGAACCCGTCTACCGCGGCAGCCAGCAGCGCGATGCCCAGCACACCGTGCCGGTCTACGGGGTGCCGAAGGACCTGATCACCGTGGCGCTGGACAGCGTCTATCCGGAGCTCAAGGGCAAGCGCCTGCGCGGCAAGCTCGAAGGCAACACCCTGGTGCCCTACGCCGATGCCGCCGGCATTCGCCGCGATGGCGTGAATGCTCCGGTGCTGGCCTGGCTGCCGGACCAGATGGACCTGCAGTTCCTGCAGATCCAGGGTTCGGGCCGCGTCGAGCTGGCCTCCGGCCGCCAGTTGCGCCTGGGCTACGCCGAGCAGAATGGCCGCCCGTACAAGCCGGTGGGCCGCTGGCTGGTGGAACAGGGTGAATTGAGCAAGGAGGAAGTCAGCATGGCGCGCATCCGCGACTGGGCCCGCGCCCACCCGCAGCGGGTCGACGAACTGCTGGCCAGCAACCCCAGCTACGTGTTCTTCAGCCAGCGCCCGGACAGCAACGAGGGCCCGCGCGGCTCGCTGAACGTACCGCTGACGCCGGGCTACAGCGTGGCCATCGACCGCAAGGTGATCCCGCTGGGCAGCCTGATGTGGCTCTCCACCACCCGCCCGGACGGCGCGCCCGTGGTGCGCCCGGTAGCCGCCCAGGACACCGGCGGCGCCATCGTCGGCGAAGTGCGCGCGGACCTGTTCTGGGGTACCGGTGACGCCGCGGGCGAGCTGGCCGGGCACATGAAGCAGGACGGCCAGCTGTGGCTGCTGTGGCCGAAGGACAAGGCGCTGCCGGGCGCCTGAGTCGGACGACGCCTCAAGGCGTCGGACGATTCATACAGAGGTAATTCCTACTCGCCCTACAGAGCTCCCTGAATCACCGGCAGCACCGCCCACCGGAAAATGGTCGGCGAATCCAGGCACTGCCCTGGTTTCGCCGACCCTCAACCCGAACGCGGTGACCGCCATGAAGAAGAACCAGCCTCCCCTCCGCTCGCAACGCCAGCACCGTGGCTGGCCGCTGGACTACGACGTCCTCTGCTGGATCGGCGCCATCGCCCTGATCCTGCTGTTCTTCGGCGTCGATCAGTTCTTCGTGTCGAAACTGCCTGGCACCGGCGTCATCCAGCAGCACCACAGCGTTCCCCAGCGCATCGACCTGCCCGCCGCCCAGGCGCTGGCTTCGGTCAACCACGCGCGCCAGTAAGCGCTTCAGTTGCCCTGACGGAACTGTCCCGGCGTCATGCCGCTCCAGCGGCGGAACGCCTTGGCGAACGCGCTCTCGTCGGAGAAGCCCAGGCGCTCGGCCACCTCGCCCAGGCGCGACGATTCGCGCAGCAGCTGTTCGGCCATGCCATGCAGCACCTGCTCGCGCAGCAGCTTGAAGCTGGTGCCCTCGTCGGCCAGCTTGCGGTTGAGATGACGCCCGCTGAGGTCCAATTGCTCGGCCACCTTTTCCTTGCCCCAGCGCGGGTTCTGCCGCAGCAGCTGCTGCACGCGCGCCGCCAGGCTCTGCGCGCCCAGGCGTTGCAGCTGCGCATCGGCCAGCGCGCGCAAGTGCTCGCGCATCAGCGCATTGGCCTGGATCAGCGGAATGTCGAGATCGGCGACGGCGAAGCTCAGGGCGTTCTCGGCGCAGGCGAATTCCACCGGGCACCCCAGCAACTCGACGTAACGTGAAGGCTCGCCCCGCGCGGCATGACTCAGGGCCAGGCGCTGCGGCTTGACCCGGTCGCCGGTGATCCAGCGGGTCAGGTGCACCAGGCTCGCCAGCGCGGCCTCGACGCGTTCCTCGCGGCGCACGGCGTAGCTCGGCCGATAAACCAGGCGTACCTGCGTCGCGTCCTGCTCGCGTTGGAACTCGCTGCCCTCGGCGATGATCGGGTAGTACTCCAGCAGGGCATCCAGCGCCTCGCCGTAATGCTCGCAGCTCATCAGCAGCGCGCCGACCATGTCCAGATGCCCGACCTGCAGGGCGCTGCCCAGGCGCAGGCCCAGCAAGGGATCGCCGGAAGCTGCGCAGATGGCTTCCCAGAAGGCGTCCTGGCGCTGCAACGGGATGCGCGCATCGAGGCTGGCCGCGTGCAGATCGGCAGGTACGGGCAGCCCCAGGCGCTGGGCGGCCTGCAGGATGCCCTGGGCGTAATGGACGGTAATGGTGTGCGACATGGTCCCGAATTAACCGGCGAAGGTCCCGATTGAGCCGTTACCGGGCGGTAAGGCTCCCCTATGCTTGCCAATTACAACGATAAATACAAACAAGAGTCGCCTTGCATGCAGATTGAAACCGGAGCCGCGCCCACGCGGCCCAGCCCTATGCGTCTGGTCGTCGCGTTGCCCTGCCAGCGGGAGCACGACGATGCCTGAAGTCCATCTCGAATTCTCCGGCGCTTCGATGATCGCGCTCAACGCCATCATCGCCCTGATGATGTTCGGCGTGTCGCTGGAGCTGCGCCGCGACGATTTCACCCGCATCCTGCGCCAGCCCAAGGCGCCGGTGATCGGCATGCTGGTGCAGTTCCTGCTGCTGCCGACTGCCACCTGCCTGCTGACCATCGCCCTGCCCATCGATCCGGAACTGGCGCTGGGAATGATCCTGGTGGCGACCTGCCCGAGCGGCACCTTTTCCAACATCATGACCTGGATGGCCCGTGGCAACGTCGCGGTGTCGGCCAGCGTCACCGCGGTGTCGGGGCTGAGCGCCGGCATCTTTACGCCGCTGAACTTCGCCCTCTACGCCGGCCTGAACCCGGCTACCCGCGACCGCCTCACGCAGATTCACATCGATCCGCTGGAACTGGTCGGCGTGGTGCTGCTGGTGCTGATCCTGCCGATGCTGCTGGGCATGGCCCTGGGCAGGCACAAGCCCAAGCTCGCCCAGCGCCTGGAGAAACCGCTGCGGCAGTTGTCGCTGCTGGTGATGCTGGGCTTCGTCGGCATGGCCTTCGCCAAGAACTTCCAGCAGTTCATGGCCTACTTCCACCTGTTCTTCTGGCTGGTGCTGCTGCTCAACGGCACGGCGCTGCTGCTGGGCTATACCTGCGCGCGGCTGTGGAAGCTGCCGGATGCCGACGTGCGCGCCGTGACCCTGGAAAGCGGCATCCACAACTCCGCGCTGGGCATGGCGCTGATCCTGACCTTCTTCCCGCAGGCTGGCGGCATGCTGCTGATCGCGGCGTTCTGGGGCTGCTGGCAGCTGTTCTCCGGGCTGGTCCTGGCGCAGCTCTGGGCGCGCCGCGAGCCTCGCACCGCCGCGGTGACCAGCCCATGAATGCGCCCGCCATCGCGCTGGGCGGCTTCATCCTGCTGGCCTACACCCTGGAAGCCATCACCGGCTTCGGCAGCGTGGTGATTGCCCTGTCCCTGGGCGCGCTGCTGCTGCCCATCGAGACGCTGCTGCCGATCCTGGTGCCGCTGAACATCGGCATGACCGGTTACCTGTGCTGGCGTCATCGCCGCCTGATCGACACGGGCCTGCTGCTGCGCACCGTGCTGCCGGGGATGCTCGTCGGCATGCTGATCGGCTACCTGCTGCTGCCGCACCTGGACCCGCAACCGCTCAAGCGCGGCCTCGGCGTGCTGATCCTCTGGTTCGCCGGACGCGAGCTGTGGCGCCTTCGCTCCAGCGCCCCGCAGCGCGGGAGCACGCCGAGCTGGGT
>NZ_JBGLYK010000327.1:0-4221 GCF_047304025.1 Pseudomonas sp. Pseusp97
AGCGCCTGCCACTCGGGGAACACCAGCTGGCCGAAGTAGGCCATGACGATGAACAGCACGCCGCCGATCAGCGTCACCAGCATGATCGCAGCCGGAATCTGCCGGCGCGGCTCCGGGGTCTCCTCGGCCATGGTCGACACGGCGTCGAAGCCGAGGAAGGACAGGCACAGCACCGCCGCGCCGGACATCACCAGCGGCAGGCTGAAGTGCTCGTCATAGAAGGGCTGGACCAGTGGGACCGGATCAGCCTGGGCGCCCAGGTGGCTCACCGAGAGTGCAATGAACACCACCACGAAGACCATCTGCGCGACGATCAGCACCCAGTTGACGCGGGTGATGGATTCGATGCCGACGAGGTTGAGCAGGGTCACCAGGACGATGGAGCCGAGGATCCACACCGACAGTGGCACCGAGGGGAAGTAATCGGTCATGTAGATGCCGATCAGCAGGTAGCTCAAGAGCGGCAGGAAGATGTAGTCCAGCAGCAGCGTCCAGCCGGCGAGGAAGCCGAAGGCCGCGCCGAAGGTCTTGCGCGTATAGCTGTACACCGACCCCGAATACGGGTGCGCCTGCACCATGCGCCCGTAGCTGTAGGCGGTGAGCAGCATGGCCGCGAGGGTGAAGAGGTAGGCGGTCGGCAGGTGGCCCTTGCTCATGCGTGTGACCAGGCCGTAGGTGGTGAACACCGCGAGCGGGACCATGTAGGCCAGGCCGAAAAGCACCAGCGCGGGAATGCCCAGCGACTTGCGGAAGGACCGCGAGGACGGCTCGTGAGGTTGATGGGCAGGCAAGGAAGTATCGGACACGCTTGTTGTTTTTTTCATGGCGGACTCTAGGGCGGCAAGCGGCGGGTGCCCCAGGCACTGGAACGGCGTGAAGCACTCCCACAGGCCGCCTCGAAGGACGTTGTTGGTCGAATCGGGCCGCATGTTGCTTCAGCTCGCCGCCGAGGAAAATTAGTAAAAATATGTTCGAGGCCAATGAAAAAAATGGCCGGCCACGAAGACCGGGAGCCCCATTTTTCTGCTGTCCTTTGGCCGGCGAGCGATAGGGCAAGCTGCGCGCCAGTCCGATTTCAGCGGCGAATCCCCGGGGCTGATGTACCATGCCGCGCCGAAACCTGCGGCGAACCCTCTGCCTGGCTGCCTATGTCCTCCAACGCGCTGTACACCGACCTGTCCTCCTACTACGACCTGATGTGCGCCGACATCGACTACCAGGCGCAGAGCCACTGTGTGCGCCGCCTTCACCAGCTGTTCGGCAACCAGGGACGCAGCCACCTGGACCTCGCCTGCGGGACTGGGCCGCACGTGCGCCACTTCCTCGACTCCGGCTACGCGAGCGCCGGCCTGGACATCAACCAGCCGATGCTGGACATCGCCCGGCAGCGCTGCCCCGAGGCGCATTTCAGCCGGCAGGACATGGCGGGCTTCCACGTCGAGGCGCCGCTGGACCTGATCACCTGCTTCCTCTACTCGATCCACTACAACGCCGGCGTGGAACCGCTGCGGGCGTGCCTGGCGAGCGTGCACAACGCACTCGCGGCAGGCGGCGTGTTCTGTTTCAACAGCGTGGACAAGGCGCTGATCGACAATGGCTCCTTCGTACGCCACAGCGTGGAGCACGACGGCAGCCAGTTCAGCTTCGGCTCGGGCTGGTACTACAGCGGCGCGGGCGAGCATCAGGCGTTGCGCCTGAGCATCGAGAAAACCACCGCCGGCACAACCCAGGCCTGGCAGGACGAACATGCAATGGTCGCGCTGACCTTTGCCGAGCTGCAGCAGCTGCTGGAGCCGCTGTTCGAGGTGCAGGTCTTCGAACATGACTATGAGCGCATCACGCCCTGGGCCGGCAGCTCGGGCAATGCGCTGTTCGTCTGCGTGAAGCGCTGAGGTCGAGGTCGACGGACAGGCCCGTCAGCGGATCTTGCCCACCGGCGTGAAGTTGCCGGTGAGGTGGTCTCCTACCGTGTTCTTCGGTTTGTACTGGGCATCGTGTTTCAGGCGCTCCTCCACGCTCGGGTCGATCGCCTCCTGGCCGAACGACGTGTTGCCGATATCCCGGTAATGCGGCTGGGTGAACTGGCTGTAGGCGCCGCCGAGGAATTCCTTGTAGGAGTTGGTGATGGGAAGGGTCGTGGCGGGCAGGCTCGGAGTCTTGCCGGTATCCACTGCCAGCCCGCACTCGATCGCCTTGTTGATCATCCACACCAGAGCGATATCCGACAGGCTGTTGTCCGCGTAGCCGCCACCGACGTTGGCGTGCGCGCCGCAGAACCACACCTGCTCGACCCGCTGGTTGGGCTTGCTCTTCGGGTCCCAGAGCGTGCACTGGTAATTCTTGCGCCACTCGTCGATGGCCAGTGCGTGGAAGGCGTTGTGCACGATCGAGCTGAGCTCGGTGTCGTGGAATTCGTAATAGGCCTTGTTGAACCAGTCGAACGACTCCAGCGGCACGCCCAGCGCGCCCACGGTGTCCCAGATGCCGAGCATGTGGATGTCGATGACGCGGGAGAAGCTGTCCCGGAACAACCGCGCGCGCTCGGAATCGGCGCCCTCGTCGCGGGTGCGGTAGAGGCCGTAGGCTTCGTTCGCCAGGTCGATGTGCTCGGGCTTGAGCAGCCCGGCGTTGCGGATCAGCCCCACCAGGCTGCGCGCCGTGTAGGCGCCGCGGCTGAACCCGAACAGGTAGATCTGGTCACCGGCCTCGTAGGTCCTGACCAGCTGCCGATAGCCGTCGAGGATGTTCTCGGACAGCCCCACGCCGAATGCCCCGCCGGCCAGGCGGTCATACCAGGCCGTGCCGACCCCCTTGTCGTACCACTTGTCCTGGGCCGTACCGTTCTGGTCGGCGGGCAGAATGCAGGCGTGCAGCTTCCAGACATTGGTGCTCTTGTTGCCCTTGATCTCGGACTTCACGTCCGGCGTGTTCCAGGTTCCGTCGAAGGAAATGATGATCTTCTTGGGCATGCCCGTTCTCCAGGGTACGTGGCTCTGACGGCTCGAAATGTCCGGCGTCCCGGCGCCAGTGCTCTGCTTGTCTATCCCTGGCATTGGCCGTTGCCGTCCTGGAGGCAACTGTAGTTCCCTCTGCGCGGGCTTGCCGGGCGCCGGAATGCTGGACGCCCATGCCCTCGGCCATCCCGGCGAGCGAGGCACGCCGTGCCCTGCCCGCGGGAATTCGCTGCGCCCGGGACATTCAACTCCAGCGCAGGTTGAGAACGAGGAAGTTCAGCAGCATCCAGAGCACCAGTGCCAGGTGCGTCAGCTGCAAGCCCTCCTGGCGGATCCAGTAGCCGAACCACATCCCGCCCAGCAGCATGGCGAAGAGGAAGCCCAGCGCCGCGCTCAGCGCAAGGTTCAGCCAGGGCCTGGCGGTGGCGAGACCGTCGCCCAGCAGCAGCTCGTAGCAGCCGGACCAGGCGGCCAGTACCGCCAGCGCTTGCAGCAGGACGACGACGATCAGCGCCAGGCGATGCAGCGCCGGTGAAGCCAGCGCGCGCACCCGCAGGGGGAAATCGATCGCAGGGGGCTGGCGCAGCGGCGCCATCGCCATGGTCGCGCCAACCGCCGCGACCGAGCTGGAGAATGCTTGCAGGTTGTTGATCAGCGCGATGCTCAGCCAGAGGCCGAACCCCAGGAAACAGGTGGCCTGGAAGATCATCAGGGAAGCGTGGGTGTCCATACCGGGTCCTTGTGCGGGCATGTTCCGAGTGCGCCCGCCTGTAGCCGCTACCAGCGGCAACGGACGAGCCGGACGGACTCTAGGACCTCAACCTCGGTTGAGGTCAATACCCGGAAACAGGCGATTTGCGGTCAACCGCCCAGCGCGATGATCGCCGACAACAGCGCCGTTCCCACCACGGCCAGCGCCACGCCGCCGGCCCAGGGCGAACCGCCGGAATAGCGGGCGAGCATCCAGCCGGAGATGAACAGCATCACCAGCGCCACCGCATTCGAGGCGCGGATGGCCGGGCCGGTCTGGTCGAGCAGCAGGAAGGGAATGACCAGCGGGAAGGTCGCCAGCACCACCAGCAGGAAAGTCGCCAGCGCACCCTTGATGTCCGCCCAGCCGATTCGCGCCTGGATCGGGCCCGCGGCGTCTCCCAGTAAACGCAGGCGCAGCATTTCCAGCCCCTCCGCGCCGGCCGCGGTGGCAATGCGCGGCGGCAGTTCGGCGGCGATCAGGCCCTGGGCTGCAATCTCGCCTGGGGGCTGGCCG
>NZ_JBGLYK010000328.1:0-4131 GCF_047304025.1 Pseudomonas sp. Pseusp97
GGCGCTGCCCGGCAGGTTGCCGTAGTGCGCCGCAGCGTCGCCCAGCGCGGGGCCCAGGTTGTTCAGGCACGAGGCCAGCGTGGAGAACGCCGTGAGCTGGTCGACGCCCAGCGCGAGCAGTACCAGCATCAGGCTGACGAAGGTCAGCAGGTAGATCGAGAAGAACGCCCACACCGATTCCACCACGCGATCGGGCACGGTACGTCGCCCGAGCTTCACCAGGAATACGCCGTTGGGGTGCAGCAGGCGCAGGAACTCGCGCATGCCTTGGCGGTACACCAGCAGTACGCGCATCACCTTCATGCCACCGCCGGTGGAACCGGCACAGGCGCCGATGAAGGTGCTGTAGAGCAGCAGGTAGGGCAACAGGGTTGGCCAGCTGCTGAAGTCGGCCAGGCCGAAGCCGGTGGTGGTCGCCACCGAGATCACCATGAACGCGGCGTAGCGCATCGACTGCAATGGCGAGTCGTAGTGATGGTGGGCGACCAGCGTCGCCGAGGTGATCAGGAACAGCACCAGCAGGATGCCCAGATAGGCACGGCACTCGGTGTCCCGCAGGTAATGCCGCAGGCTGCGCTGGCGCCAGGCGAGGAAGTGCAGGCTGAAATTGATCCCGGAGATCACCAGGAAGGCCATGCAGATCAGCTCGATCAGCGGGCTGTCGAAGTAGCCGATGCTGGCGTCATGGGTGGAGAAACCGCCGATGGCGATGGTCGAGAAGCTGTGGCCGACCGCGTCGAACAGGTTCATGCCGGCCGCCCAGTAGGCCAGCGCGCAGGCGAGCGTCAGGCCGCAGTAGAGGAACCACAGGGTCTTGGCCGTATCGGCGATGCGCGGCGAGAGCTTGTGCTCCTTCAGCGGACCGGGCATTTCCGCGCGGTACAGCTGCATGCCGCCGATGCCCAGCATCGGCATCACCGCCACCGCCAGCACGACGATGCCCATGCCGCCCAGCCACTGCAGCTGCTGGCGGTAGTAGAGGATCGCGTGGGGCAGCGCATCGAGCCCGGTGAGCACCGTGGCGCCCGTGGTGGAGAGGCCGGAGAAGGATTCGAACAGCGAGTCCACCACACCCATGTGCGGCGCGTCCGACAGGGCGAAGGGCAAGGCGCCGAAGGAGCCCAGCACGATCCAGAACAGCGCCGTCACTAGGTAGCCGTCGCGGATGCGCAGGTCCTGCTTGTGCTGGCGGCACGGCCACCAGAGGGCGAAGCCGGTCAGCAGGGTGACCAGGAACGACGAGGCGAAGGGCTGCCAGGCGTGCTCGGCGTAATGCAGGTCGACGAGCAGCGGCGGGAGGTGCGTGGCGCTGAACAGCATCAGCAGCACGCCGAGGATTCGACCGATGGAGGAGTAGCGCATGACCGGAGGCAGACAGGCTGGAACAGGCCGCGCAGGGTGACAAGGGAAGCCGAATGGCGCAGTAGGACCTGTCTGAAACCGCCTCGGATTGATCTGGCGGGCCGCCATTCGGCGGCCCGGGATGCATCAGAAGAAGGTCAGGCCGGCCTGGAACAGCCGCTCGACGTCGCGGATGCGCTTCTTGTCCACCACGAAGAGGATCACGTGGTCGCCGGATTCGATCTTCGTCTCGCCATGGGCGATCAGCACGTCGTCGTCGCGGATCACCGCGCCGATGGTGGTGCCCGGCGGCAGCTGCACTTCGTTGATCCTGCGACCGATCACCTTGCTCGACTTGGCGTCGCCGTGGGCGACCACCTCGATCGCCTCGGCGGCGCCGCGGCGCAGCGAGTGCACGCTCTCGATGTCGCCGCGGCGCACGTGGGTCAGCAGGGTGCCGATGGTGGCCAGCTGCGGGCTGATGGCGATGTCGATCTCGCCGCCCTGCACCAGGTCCACGTAGGCGGGGTTGTTGATCAGCGTCATCACCTTGCGCGCGCCCAGGCGCTTGGCCAGCAGCGACGACATGATGTTGGCCTCGTCGTCGTTGGTCAGGGCGAGGAACAGGTCGGTGTCGCCGATGTTCTCCTCCAGCAGCAGGTCGCGGTCCGAGGCGCTGCCCTGCAGCACGATGGAGCTGTCCAGGCTGTCGGAGAGGTGCCGGCAGCGCGCCGGGTTCATCTCGATGATCTTCACCTGGTAGCGGCTCTCGATGGCCTCGGCCAGGCGCTCGCCGATGTTGCCGCCGCCGGCGATGATGATCCGCTTGTAACTGTCCTCGAGCCGGCGCATCTCGCCCATCACGGCGCGGATGTGGGCCTTGGCAGCGATGAAGAACACCTCGTCGTCGGCCTCGATCACCGTGTCGCCCTGAGGAATGATCGGCCGGTTGCGCCGGTAGATCGCTGCCACGCGGGTATCGGCGTTGGGCATGTGCTCGCGCAGCTGGCGCAGCTCCTGGCCCACCAGCGGGCCGCCATAGTAGGCGCGGATGCCGACCAGCTGAGCCTTGCCCTCGGCGAAGTCGATCACCTGCAGGGCGCCAGGGTATTCCACCAGGCGCTTGATGTAGTTGGTCACCACCTGCTCGGGGCTGATCAGCACATCGACCGGAATCGCCTCGTTGTCGAACAGCCCGGCGCGGGTCAGGTAAGCCGCCTCGCGCACGCGGGCGATGCGCGTCGGGGTGTTGAACAGGGTGTACGCGACCTGGCACGCCACCATGTTCACCTCGTCGCTGTTGGTCACCGCCACCAGCATGTCGGCGTCGTCGGCGCCGGCCTGGCGCAGCACCGTGGGGAACGAGGCCTTGCCGTGGACGGTGCGGATGTCCAGGCGGTCGTTGAGATCGCGCAGGCGTTCGCCGTCGGTGTCGACGACGGTGATGTCGTTGGCTTCGCTGGCGAGGTGCTCGGCCAGAGTGCCGCCGACCTGGCCGGCGCCGAGGATGATGATTTTCATGGAGCGGCGTGCTTTTCCGTTTCGGGATGCGGGGTCCGGCGCGCCTCAGCGCGCGGAAATCTTGATCAGCTTGGCATAGTAGAAGCCGTCATGCCCGCCGGGCTGCGGCAGCAACTGGCGCCCGTGCGGTTGCTTGATGCCCCAGGGGCCGGACAGGTCCAGCTCGCGGGCGCCAGGGGTGCGACCGAGGAACGCGGCGATCTGCTCGCTGTTCTCCTGCGGCATCACCGAGCAGGTCGCGTAGACCATCACGCCGCCGACTTCGAGGGTCGCCCACAGCGCGTCGAGCAGTTCGCCCTGCAGCTGCGCCAGCGCCTCGATGTCCTCGGCGGTGCGGGTCAGCTTGATGTCCGGGTGGCGGCGGATCACGCCCGTGGCGGAGCACGGCGCGTCCAGCAGGATGCGCTGGAACGCCTTGCCGTCCCACCATCTGGCGGTGTCGCGGGCGTCGGCGGCGAACAGCTCGGCCGAGAGTTGCAGGCGCGCCAGGTTTTCTCGTACGCGCACCAGGCGGCTTTCTTCGAGGTCCACGGCAACCACGCCGGCCAGCTGGGGCTCGGCTTCCAGCAGGTGGCAGGTCTTGCCGCCGGGGGCGCAGCAGGCGTCCAGCACGCGCTGGTTGGGCGCCAGTTCCAGCAGGTCGGCGGCCAGTTGCGCAGCCTCGTCCTGCACGCTGACGCGGCCTTCGGCAAAGCCCGGCAGCTCGCGCACATCGCAAGGCTGCACGAGGTTGATGCCATCGCGGCTGAACTCGCAGGCGACCGCTTCGAAGCCGACGCGGTTGAGCTCCTCCAGATAGGCCTCGCGGCTGCCGTGGCGACGGTTCACCCGCAGGGTCATCGGCGGGTGTGCGTTGTTGGCGGCGCAGATGGCTTCGAACTGCTCCGGCCAGGACTTCTTCAGTGCCTTCTGCAACCAGCGCGGGTGCGCGAGGCGCGCAGCCGGGTCCTTGTCGACTTCGGCCAGCAGGATTTCGCTTTCGCGCTGGGCGCGGCGCAGCACGGCGTTGAGCAGCCCCTTGGCCCAGGGCTTCTTCAGCTTGTCCGCGCAGCCGACGGTTTCGCCGATGGCTGCGTGGGGGGGAATGCGGGTGTAGAGCAGCTGGTACAGGCCGACCAGCAACAGCGCCTCGACGTCACGGTCGCCGGCCTTGAACGGCTTCTGCAGCAGGCGCGCGGCGAGGGTGGACAGGCGCGGTTGCCAGCGGGCGGCGCCGAAGGCCAGCTCCTGCACCAGGCCACGATCACGCGGCTCGACGTTCTCCAGCTG
>NZ_JBGLYK010000329.1:0-4127 GCF_047304025.1 Pseudomonas sp. Pseusp97
GGCTGGCAGGTGGCGGGGCGGCCGCGGCGGTCTTGGCGACGGGCTTGTCGCCCGAATCGCAACCCGTCAAAGCCAACAAGGCGACCAGAATCAGGTACTGACATTCTCGCATGGCGCTCTCCTGTGCCGGGAATGCCCGATCCGTGAGAACTGCCACGGGTAAAACGCGGGTTCAGAGAATGATAGGCGCCCGAATCAAAGGCTGCAGAAAGTCGAACGGCCGGTGAGGCCGGCCGTCGCCTGGACAATCCACGCGTTGTCGCCGGTTACTTCAGCCGGCGCTCGACGCCCTTCTCGACGAGGATCTTGGCGGAGATTTCTTCCACCGAGAAATGGGTCGAGTTGATGTAGGCGATGTTCTCGCGGCGGAACAGGTTCTCCACCTCGCGAACCTCGAATTCGCACTGGGCGAAGCTGGCATAGCGGCTGTTGGGCTTGCGCTCGTGGCGGATGGCGGTGAGCCGGTCCGGGTCGATGGTCAGGCCGAACAGCTTGTGCTTGTAGGGCTTGAGCGCGTTGGGCAACTGCAGGCGCTCCATGTCCTCTTCGGTCAGCGGGTAGTTCGCCGCGCGGATGCCATATTGCAGGGCCATATAAAGGCAGGTGGGCGTCTTGCCGCAGCGCGACACGCCGACCAGGATCAGGTCGGCCTTGTCGTAGTAGTGGGTGCGCGCGCCGTCGTCGTTGTCGAGGGCGAAGTTCACTGCATCGATCCGCTCCATGTAGTGCGGGTTATGGCCGATGCTGTGGGATTTTCCGACGGAATACGACGAGTCTGAGGATAATTCTTGTTCCAGCGGGGACAAAAACGTCGAGAAGATGTCAATCATGAAACCATTCGACTGCGCCAGGACCGAACGGATCTCACGATTGACGATGGTATCGAAGATGATCGGTCGTGCCCCGTCCGCCTCCGCAGCCCGGTTGATTTGCTGTACCATGACGCGCGCCTTTTCCTCGGTATCGATGTAAGGTCGCGTCAGTTTGGTGAAGTTGATGTTCTCGAACTGCGCCAGAAGGCTCTGGCCGAGGGTTTCGGCAGTGATGCCGGTGCCGTCGGAAATGAAGAATGCAGTTCGTTTCATGTGCGCAGCGGGCCTTGGTAGGTAGGATCGAATCCTGGTTATGATAGGCCCCACGTTTGCAAGGCCCTTTGCCGGGGCATTCTCACCCATTTTTCCGGCCCCGGCCAGAAGGGTGGTTTCGCACCGACTCGTATGAGCTTTTCCAACACTTAGTGGAGAGATCACCTTGGTAGAGTACGTAGTTTCCCTCGATAAGCTCGGCGTCCACGATGTCGAAACTGTGGGGGGCAAGAACGCATCCCTGGGCGAAATGATCAGCAACCTCGCCGGTGCCGGCGTTTCCGTACCGGGTGGCTTCGCCACTACCGCCCAGGCCTACCGTGACTTCCTCGAGCAGAGCGGCCTGAACGATCGCATCCACGCGGCCCTCGACGCCCTCGACGTCGACGATGTCAATGCCCTGGCCAAGACCGGCGCGCAGATCCGCCAGTGGGTGATGGACGCCGAGTTCCCCGCCCAGCTGGATGCCGAGATTCGCAAGGCCTTCGCCGAGATGGCCGGCGGCAACGACAACATGGCCGTGGCCGTGCGTTCCTCCGCCACCGCCGAAGACCTGCCGGACGCCTCCTTTGCCGGCCAGCAGGAGACCTTCCTGAACATCCGCGGCGTGGACAACGTGATCCGCGCGGCCAAGGAAGTCTTCGCCTCCCTCTTCAACGACCGCGCCATCGCCTACCGCGTGCACCAGGGCTTCGACCACAAGCTGGTCGCCCTGTCCGCCGGCGTGCAGCGCATGGTCCGTTCGGAAACCGGCACCGCCGGTGTGATGTTCACCCTGGACACCGAATCCGGTTTCCGTGACGTGGTGTTCATCACCGGCGCCTACGGCCTCGGCGAGACCGTGGTGCAGGGCGCGGTGAACCCCGACGAGTTCTACGTGCACAAGCCGACCCTGGAAGCCGGCCGCCCGGCCATCCTGCGTCGCAACCTGGGCAGCAAGGCCATCAAGATGGTCTACGGCGAAGAAGCCAAGGCCGGCAAGTCGGTCAAGGTGGTCGACGTGGAGAAGGCCGACCGCGCGCGCTTCGCCCTGTCCGACGCCGAAGTGATCGAGCTGGCCAAGCAGGCCCTGATCATCGAGAAGCACTACCAGCGTCCGATGGACATCGAGTGGGCCAAGGATGGTGACGACGGCAAGCTGTACATCGTGCAGGCCCGTCCGGAAACCGTGAAGAGCCGCTCCAGCGCCAACGTGATGGAGCGCTACCTGCTCAAGGAAAAGGGCAAGGTCCTGGTCGAGGGCCGCGCCATCGGCCAGCGCATCGGTGCAGGCCCGGTGAAGGTCATCCACGACGTTTCCGAGATGGACAAGGTCCAGCCGGGCGACGTGCTGGTCTCCGACATGACCGACCCGGACTGGGAACCGGTGATGAAGCGCGCCAGCGCCATCGTCACCAACCGTGGCGGGCGTACCTGCCACGCCGCGATCATTGCCCGTGAACTGGGCATCCCGGCGGTCGTCGGCTGTGGCAACGCCACCGCGGCGCTCACCGATGGCCAGCGCGTGACCGTGTCCTGCGCCGAAGGCGATACCGGCCTGATCTACGAAGGCGAGCTGGGCTTCGATGTCCGCCAGAACTCGGTCGATGCCATGCCCGAGCTGCCGTTCAAGATCATGATGAACGTCGGCAACCCCGACCGCGCCTTCGATTTCGCCCAGCTGCCGAACGAAGGTGTGGGCCTGGCCCGCCTGGAATTCATCATCAACCGCATGATCGGCGTGCATCCCAAGGCGCTGCTGAACTTCGCCAGCCTGCCGGCGGACATCAAGGACAGCGTCGAGAAGCGCATCGCCGGCTACGACGATCCGGTCGGCTTCTACGTCGAGAAGCTGGTCGAAGGCGTCAGCACCCTGGCCGCCGCCTTCTGGCCGAAGAAGGTCATCGTGCGCCTGTCCGACTTCAAGTCCAACGAATACGCCAACCTGATCGGCGGCAAGCTCTACGAGCCGGAAGAAGAGAACCCGATGCTCGGCTTCCGTGGCGCCTCGCGCTACATCAGCGAATCCTTCCGCGACTGCTTCGAGCTCGAATGCCGCGCGATGAAGAAGGTCCGCAACGAGATGGGCCTGACCAACGTCGAGCTGATGGTGCCCTTCGTCCGTACTCTGGGCGAAGCCTCCCAGGTCGTCGACCTGCTGGCCACCAACGGTCTCAAGCGTGGCGAAAACGGCCTGCGCGTCATCATGATGTGCGAGCTGCCGTCCAACGCCCTGCTGGCCGATGAATTCCTCGAGTTCTTCGATGGCTTCTCCATCGGCTCCAACGACCTGACCCAGCTGACCCTGGGCCTGGACCGCGATTCGGGCATCGTTGCGCACCTGTTCGACGAACGTAACCCGGCGGTGAAGAAGCTGCTGTCCAATGCCATCCAGGCGTGCAACCGCGCCGGCAAGTACATCGGCATCTGCGGCCAGGGCCCGTCGGACCACCCGGACCTCGCCAAGTGGCTGATGGAGCAGGGCATCGAGAGCGTGTCGCTGAACCCCGACTCGGTCCTCGATACCTGGTTCTTCCTCGCCGAAGGCCAGTCCTGACGTCTCCTTTACCACCCTGAAGAGGGCGGGTGATTTTCACCCGCCCTTTTTTATGCAAGCGATTCCATGCAAAGCAGCAGTCAACTCTTCCCGGTCGCCCTCCTGAGCGCCGAATTGCGTGGCGACCTCGCCGAGGACGTCTACCGCCTGAAGCCCAACAACAGCCCGGACTCCAGCGTCGAGCTGGCGGTCACCCGTCTCGGTCGTCCCGAAGGGAGGCGAGGCGTGCCGGTGATCCTCCTGCACGGCAGCTTCTCCAACCGCCGTTTCTGGTACTCGCCCAAGGGCATCGGCCTGGGCGCCTATCTGGCGCGCGCCGGATTCGATGTGTGGATTCCGGAGATGCGCGGCCACGGTCTCTCCGTACGCAACGGGGATTACGAGCGCAACCGCGTCGCCGACTATGCGCGGTTCGATCTGCCCGCCATCGCCGATTTCGTGGTCGAGCAGAGTGGTCAGGCGCCGCACTGGCTCGGTCATTCCCTGGGGGGAGTGACCCTGGCTGC
>NZ_JBGLYK010000032.1:0-38349 GCF_047304025.1 Pseudomonas sp. Pseusp97
ATCGCGCGCCAATGCACTACTCCGACTACATCGCACACCTGCTGTTGGTCAAACAGTTGCTGTGGATAGTCGCTGCCGTCCACGACGTGCTCAGCGTGCGCACCGCGCTGGGCGCCATCGCTGGCGGCGCCTGGCAGACGGTCGGGCATTACGGCCAGCGCCTGCTGGGCAAGCTCAAGGGCAGCCGCGAGCTGTCCGTGGACGATAGCGTGCTGCGCCTGCTGGCGCTGCGGCAGCGGCAACTGCTGGCAGCCCTGCAGACGCGCGGGCATGCCGCGGTGGAGGCGATCCAGGTGCAATCGCCCGAAGACAAGCAGTGGCGCGAGGGCAAGTTGCCCGAGGCCCTGCGCAAGGCACGGGCGCATCCGGAGTGGTCCGGCCTCAACGGCGGCCGGCGCAGCGAGAAGACCGAGCGGCAGGAGGCGGTGGCGCAGTTGGCTGCTCAGCTGCTCGAACCATGAACACCGAGCCGGGGCTGGTTCGCGAGCAAGCTCGCTCCTACGAAGAGCCGTGTACACCCTGTAGGAGCGAGCTTGCTCGCGAACGCTCTTCGTCCGTAGGTGCATAACCTGGAACAGGTTATCCGCCGGCGAACGTGCGCGGATAACGCTGGCGCGTTATGCGCCCTACGATGCTGCGGAGGCGTGATCGCGCGCACGGCGTGCGCCTGTGAGGTCAGCATGGCGCGAAGCCAATCGCGGACGAAGTCCGCTCCTACGAAAGCCCAAGACCGCGTAGGAGCGGACTCCGTCCGCGATGCTTTCAGGCGAGTTGGATCATTTCCACTTCGGCATGGCCCCCAGTCAGGGTCAGGACCGCCAACGCAATCGGCAACTTGAACCGCCGCGGCCCGGCGCTGCCGGGATTCAGGTACAGCACCCCATTGCGCACCTCATTCAGCGGCTTGTGCGAATGCCCCGCCAGCACGATATCGATGCCTTCAGCCGCAGGATCGATGGCCAATTGCTTGAGGTCGTGGATCAGGTAGAGGCGCAGCCCACCCAGCTCCAGCAACAGCGTTTCCGGCAGCGCGGCGGCCCAGTCGTCGGTGTCGTTGTTGCCGCGCACCACGTCCAGCGGCGCCAGTTCGCGCAGCTGGTCGAGCAGTGAGGCGGGCCCGACATCGCCCAGATGCAGGATATGGTCGCAGCCTTTGAGTGCCGCCAGCGCTTCGGGGCGCAGCAGGCCGTGGGTGTCGGCGATGACGCCGATGCGCAGGAAGGAGGTCATGGAGGGAGCATAAACGACGACGCCACCCGAAGGTGGCGTCGTGGCGATTCAGCCGTTGTGCGAGGCCCTGGCGGCGTCGGACTCGGGCAGGAACCAGTTGAGCAGCAGGGCGCAGATACCGCCGGTGGCGACGCCGGATTCCAGCACGTTGCGGATCGCGTGGGGCATGTGCGCGAGGAACTCCGGCACTTGGGAAATGCCCAGGCCCAGCGCCAGGCTGACGGCGATGATCAACAGCGCGCGGCGGTCCAGGTGTGTGCCGGCGAGGATGTTGATGCCGGAGGCGGCGACTGCGCCGAACATCACCATCACCGCGCCGCCGAGCACCGGCTCGGGCACGGCCTGGATCACCCCGGCCACGCTGGGGAACAGGCCCAGCACGATGAGCATGGCGGCGATCCACAGGCCGACATGGCGGCTGGCCACGCCGGTCAGCTGGATCACGCCGTTGTTCTGCGCGAACACCGAGCTGGGGAAGGTGTTGAACAGGCCGGCCAGCAGCGAGTTGGCGCCGTTCACCAGCACCCCGCCCTTGATTCGCTGCATCCACAGCGGTCCTTCCACAGGCTGCTTGGAGATCTTGCTGGTGGCGGTGACGTCACCGATGGCTTCCAGCGAGGTCACCAGGTAGATCACCAGCATCGGGATGAACAGGCTCCAGGAGAAGCCCAGGCCGAAGTGCAGCGGCACCGGGACCTGGAAGGCCGGCGCCTCGTGCATGCCGGTGAAGTCCAGGCGGCCGAGGTAGCCGGCCAGCGCGTAGCCCACAGCCAGGGCGATGACGATGGCGCCGCTGCGCATCCACACCACCGGGATGCGGTTGAGGATGACGATGATCGCCAGCACCAGCCCCGAGAGCATCAGGTTCTCGCCGTTGGCGAAGGTGCCGTTGGCCATGGCGGAGAAGCCGCCGCCCATGCTGATCAGGCCGACCTTGATCAGGGTGAGGCCGATCATCAGCACCACGATGCCGGTGACCAGCGGGGTGATCAGGCGCTTCACGAACGGCAGGATGCGCGACACGCCCATCTCCACGAAGGAGCCGGCCATGACCACGCCGAAGATGGCCGCCATCACCGCTTCCACCGGGGTGCCGTTCTTCACCATCAGCGCACCGCCGGCGATCAGCGGGCCGACGAAGTTGAAGCTGGTGCCCTGGACGATCAACAGGCCCGCGCCGAACGGCCCGAAGCGCTTGCACTGGACGAAGGTGGCGATGCCGGAGATCACCAGCGACATCGACACGATCAGGTTGGTATCGCGCGGTGACACGCCCAGCGCCTGGCAGATCAGCAGGCCGGGGGTGACGATGGGCACGATGATCGCCAGCAGGTGCTGCAGCGCCGCAAGCCACGCGATGGGCAGGGCAGGGCGGTCTTCCAGGCCGTAGACCAGGTCGGGCTGGTCCTTGGCGGCGGACGGGTTCTCGAGGGAGCTCATGGGCGGCGGTCCGGGAAAAAAGAGCGCGATTTTACTGGCCCAAGGCGGGATCGCACAGTGCCATGAGGCAACTCGGGATGAGTGGGGAAGCCGTAGTTCCTACGGCGCCAGTGTGTGGCGGTACCCCGGAGGCTTTCGACCTGGGAAAAACTGCAGAATTTTCAACAGGGTGCGCGGACACGTCTGAGTGTGTCGGCCAGCTGGCGTGGCTTCACTGGAGTGCATCCGGAGCCATTCGGGCTTCCGGCTCAATCCTGAGGAACACGCAGATGGGCAAACAACAAGGTTTTACCCTGATTGAGCTGATGATCGTGGTGGCGATCATCGGGATTCTGGCTTCGGTTTCCTTGCCGCTGTACTCGGATTACTCGTCGCGGTCGAAGGCGGCAGCGGCGATTGCCGAGATATCTAGCGTGAAGACAGCCGTTGGGCTATGCGTCGCTGAGGTTGGTTCGACCAAGGGATGCGACGCTGGCACCTACGGGATTCCGAAAGATTTCGATATGACTACCAACATCAAGGGCGATTACTCAGTGAAGGACGGAACCATCAAGGTCAAGACTGCTGCGACCGATAGCGATGGCGTTGAGCTGGAGCTGGAAATGAAGCCCAAGGATGGCACCAAGGCGAACCTGATCTGGGAGGTATCGGGCACCATCTGTAACCAGGATCGGGGCATCAAGCCCGGCACCGGTGGATGTGCCAAGTCCTGATCTAGGCACAATAAAAAGCCCGGCATCCGCCGGGCTTTTTCATCTCACCGCCAGACTCAACCGTCCAGCAGTGCCTTGTCGCGTACCGCGCCCTTGTCGGCGCTGGTGGCCAGCAGGGCGTAGGCCTTGAGCGCAGTGCTCACCTTGCGTGCGCGCGACTGGGCCGGCTTCCAGCCCTTCTTGTCCTGCTCGACGCGGCGGGCGGCCAATTCTTCATCGCTCACCAGCAGGTTGATGCTGCGGTTGGGGATGTCGATCAGCACCTTGTCGCCGTCCTGCACCAGGCCGATGGCGCCGCCTGCGGCCGCTTCCGGCGAGGCGTGGCCGATGGACAGGCCCGAGGTGCCGCCGGAGAAGCGGCCGTCGGTGAGCAGGGCGCAGGCCTTGCCCAGGCCCTTGGATTTCAGGTAGCTGGTCGGATAGAGCATTTCCTGCATGCCCGGGCCGCCTTTCGGGCCTTCGTAGCGGATGATCACGATATCGCCCGGCTTCACTTCGTCGGCGAGGATGCCCTTCACGGCGCCGTCCTGGCTCTCGAAGATCTTCGCGCGGCCTTCGAACACGTGGATGGACTCATCCACGCCGGCGGTCTTCACCACGCAGCCGTCGAGGGCGATGTTGCCGTACAGCACGGCCAGGCCGCCTTCCTGGGAGTAGGCGTGCTCGACGCTGCGGATGCAGCCTTCGGCGCGGTCATCGTCCAGAGTGTCCCAACGGGTGCTCTGGCTGAAGGCCACTTGCGTGGGGATGCCGGCCGGGCCGGCCTTGAAGAAGGTGTGGACCTTCTCGTCGCGGGTCTGGGTGATGTCCCACTGGGCGATGGCATCGGCCATGCTCGGGCTGTGCACGGTCGGCACGTCGGTGTGCAGCAGGCCGCCACGGGCCAGCTCGCCGAGGATGGAGAAGATGCCGCCGGCGCGGTGCACGTCTTCCATGTGGTACTTCTGGATGTTCGGCGCGACCTTGCACAGCTGCGGCACCTTGCGCGACAGGCGATCGATGTCGCGCAGGTCAAAGGCGATCTCCGCCTCCTGGGCAGCGGCCAGCAGGTGCAGGATGGTGTTGGTCGAGCCGCCCATGGCGATGTCCAGGGTCATGGCGTTCTCGAACGCCTTGAAGCTGGCGACGTTGCGCGGCAGCACGGACTCGTCGCCTTCGCCGTAGTAGCGCTGGCACAGCTCGACGGCCAGGCGGCCGGCGCGCAGGAACAGCTGCTCGCGGTCGGAGTGGGTGGCCAGTGTCGAACCGTTGCCCGGCAGGGAAAGCCCCAGGGCTTCGGTCAGACAGTTCATCGAGTTGGCGGTGAACATGCCGGAGCAGGAACCGCAGGTCGGGCAGGCGCTGCGCTCGTACTCGGCGACCTTCTCGTCGGAGCAGGAATCGTCGGCGGCGACCACCATGGCGTCGACCAGGTCCAGGCCGTGGCTGGCCAGCTTGGTCTTGCCGGCTTCCATCGGGCCGCCGGAGACGAACACCACCGGGATGTTCAGGCGCAGGGCGGCCATCAGCATGCCGGGGGTGATCTTGTCGCAGTTGGAGATGCAGACGATGGCGTCGGCGCAGTGGGCGTTGACCATGTATTCCACGGAGTCGGCGATGATCTCGCGCGACGGCAGGGAATAGAGCATGCCGTCATGGCCCATGGCGATGCCGTCGTCCACGGCGATGGTGTTGAATTCCTTGGCCACGCCGCCGTGTTTTTCGATCTCGCGGGCGACCAGTTGGCCCAGGTCCTTCAGGTGCACGTGGCCGGGCACGAACTGGGTGAAGGAGTTGGCGATGGCGATGATCGGCTTCTTGAAGTCTTCGTCCTTCATCCCGGTGGCGCGCCAGAGGGCACGGGCGCCGGCCATGTTGCGGCCGTGGGTGGAGGTTTTCGAGCGGTAATCGGGCATGACGGGTTCCTGCGCATCAGGTCACGGTGGGAGCCGATCCGGGTCTTCTATGCGGCGGCTTGCAGCGGGTAGGGCTGGCCGGCGAGACCTTGAACGGACTCTAAGTCGTATCGTGAGCGCGGTACGCACCGGATGCAAACAGCAGGTGGCCTTGCATGGGCGAGGTCGGCGCAGGGCGTGGCGGGGTCACCGCCTGCTCGGCCGGGGCTCACAGGCCCGCCGGGGGATAAATGGCAGGAATGCCCGGATTCTACGCTGGCCCCAGCCACGAGGGAAAGGCTGGCGGTCGGCACAAGGCATAGACTTTCGCCGCCCCGGCGTGGTCAGAATGGCCCCAGCCGCTTTTCGGTCCCGTTCGTTGAAGGAGCAACCCCATGAAAGTCACCCGCATCGCCCTGCTCGCCGCGCTCTTCGCCGGCAGCGTGCACGCCTCGTCCGATGAGGCCTGGCAAGCGCAGGACAAGCAGCAGCGCGAAGCCTGCCTGGCGCTGAGTCATCTGCAGAACAAGAAGGTGCTGGGCTCGCCGGTGCTGTTCGATGACAGCGTGGGCTATACGGCGCTGATGATTGGCGGGACCTATGGACAGAAGCACATGAAAGGCAAACCGGGTCGCGAGCTGTGCCTGTTCGAGCGCAAGACCGGCAAGGCGGTGCTCAGCGAGGCGGACTCTCTGATGCCGATCAAGTGAAGGCGAGCGTAAGGTAAACCGTAGGGCGCATAACGCCCCAGGCGTTATCCGCCATGTCGGCCGAAGCGGCGGATAAAGCGTTCCGCTTTATGCGCCCTACAAGGGCGAGGCCTCAGCCATTTGCCGCTGCAATGAAAAACGGGGCGCTCCCTCGCGCAAACGCCCCGTTTTCTGCTGTGCCGTGATGCCTCAGCCGTTGGGCAGCAGGCGCACGGTCAGGCTCTTGATGTAGCGGGTTTCCGGGATCGCCAGGTGGACCGGGTGGTCCGGACCCTGGCCGCCGCGCTCGAGCAGCTGGATGTTGCGGTCCAGGTGGCGGGCGCTGCCCAGCAGGATGTTCTGCAGGTCGTCCTCGGGCAGGTGCATGGAACAGGAGGCGCTGACCAGGATGCCGTCCTTGGATAGCAGGCGCATGGCCTGTTCGTTGAGGCGGCGGTAGGCGGCCTCGCCGTTCTTCAGGTCCTTCTTGCGCTTGATGAAGGCGGGCGGGTCGGCAACGATCACGTCGAAACGCTCGTCGGCGGCCTTCAGTTCGCGCAGGGCGTCGAACACGTCACCTTCCACGCAGGCCACTTTCTCGGCGAGGCCGTTCAGCGTGGCGTTGCGCTCGACGCCGTCCAGGGCAAAGCCGGAAGCATCGACGCACATCACTTCGCTGGCACCGAAGGCTGCCGCCTGGATGCCCCAGCCGCCGATGTAGCTGAACAGGTCGAGCACGCGCTTGCCCTGCACGTAGGGCTGCAGGCGGGCGCGGTTCATGCGGTGGTCGTAGAACCAGCCGGTCTTCTGGCCGGCCAGCACCGGGGCTTCGAATTTCACGCCGTTCTCTTCCAGGGCAACCCATTCCGGGACTTCGCCATAGGCATTGGCGACGTAGCGCTCCAGGCCTTCGGCGTCACGGGCGCTGGAGTCGTTCTTCCACAGTACGGCGCTGGGCTGGAGCACCTGCAGCAGGGCGGCGAGGACGTCGTCGCGGTGCTTCTCCATGGTTGCCGAGGCGAGCTGGACGACCAGCACGTCGCCGAAACGGTCCACCACCAGGCCCGGCAGCAGGTCGGAGTCGCCGTAGACCAGGCGGTAGAAGGGCTTGTCGAACAGGCGGTCGCGCAGGCTCAGGGCGACGTTCAGGCGGTGAACCAGCAGGGATTTGTCGAGAACGTGCTTGGTATCGCGGGAAATCAGGCGGGCGCAGATGAGGTTGTTGGGGCTCATCGCGACGATGCCCAGCGGCTTGCCGTTGGCCATTTCGAGGATCGCCTGCTCGCCGGCGCCGAATCCGTTCAGCGGGGTGGCGGCGACGTCCACCTCGTTGCTGTAGACCCACAGGTGGCCGGCGCGCAGGCGGCGCTCGGCGTTGGCTTTCAGACGCAGGCTGGGCAGGGTCATGGGGAGGCTCCGGCAAAAAGAGCGGGATTATAGCGCAGCGGCGCGTGCCGCCGGAGCGCGGCGCAGGTGCTTTTGATCGGCTGGCGATGCGCAGGCGCACCGCGCCTAAAGGTTCACCGCACGCCGCCGATGCAGGTTTGATCGAAAGCCGCAGTTCCAGACGCCTCGGCTCTGGGTAAACTGTGCACCCCCGTCCACTTCGCCAGCGCGCCCCATGTCCCAAGAACTTTCCGCCGAACAGATCCGTCAGGCCCTGCAGGGCATCAGCGTGCCGCCGCAGCCGCAGATCATGGTTGACCTGCAGATGGAGCAGTTCATGCCCAACCCGGACCTGAAGGCGATCGCCAAGCTGATCAGTCAGGACCCGGGACTGTCCGGCGCGCTGCTGAAGCTGGTGAACTCGCCGTTCTTCGGCCTGGCCAACCGCATCACCTCGATCCAGCGCGCGGTGAACCTGCTGGGCAGCCGCTCGGTGATCAACCTGATCAACGCCCAGTCGATCAAGGGCGAGATGAGCGACGCCACCATCGTCACCCTCAACCGCTTCTGGGACACCGCCCAGGACGTTGCCATGAGTTGCCTGACCCTGGCCAAGCGCATCGGCTACGAGTCGGTGGACGAGGCGTACGCGCTGGGGCTGTTCCACAACTGTGGCATCCCGCTGATGCTCAAGCGCTTCCCGCACTACATGGCGGTGCTGGAGGAGGCCTACGCCAGCGCCAGCGACGAGCGCCGCGTGGTGGACACCGAGAACCGCGTGCTGAACACCAACCATGCGGTGGTCGGCTACTTCACCGCGCGCTCCTGGCGCCTGCCGGAGCACGTCTGCGAGGCCATCGCCAACCACCACAACGCGTTGTCGATCTTCAGCGAGGACAACTGCCGCGATACGCAGCTGAAGAACCTGCTGGCGATCCTCAAGATGGCCGAGCACATCTGCGGCTCCTACCGCGTGCTGGGCAACCAGGACGAGGACCACGAGTGGGAGAGCGTGCGCGCGGTGGTGCTGGATTATGTCGGGCTCAGCGAGTACGACTTCGAGAACCTCAAGGCGAGCATTCTCGAATTGGGTGTGGGGCAGGGGACGTACTGACCGTCGCCTGGGCTCTTCGTAGGAGCGAGCTTGCTCGCGAAGCGCTTTCTTTCCGCCCGTGGGGTATCGGGCTCTTCGCAGATAAAGCCGCTTCTATCTTGAGCGCCGCATAGGTACTCCTGGTGGTGGGAGTTTTCGCGATGGATTTCGCGGATAAGATCCGCTCCTACGAGGGCGGCGACGAGCCTCTACGGTAGGAGCGGACCTTGTCCGCGAAGGTCGACCAACTCCACCGAGGTATAGGATGAACCCCGGTAGGAGCGAGCTTGCTCGCGAAAGGAGTCACCGGAGAAATTGGTGTTGAGCGGTTCGCGAGCAAGCTCGCTCCTACGAAGATCGGGTCATCTGCAGAGATAAAAAAGCCGGGCATCTGCCCGGCTTTTTCGTTCAACGTCGGTGATCAGTCGAGCATGTCGCTGAAGCGTTCGTCCTTCTTGTAGGCAATGGTCTGGCTGAAGCCGGGGACCTGGATGCCCTGGTCGCTGATCTCGATGGCCTGCTCGTCGATCATGTCGTTGCCGAAGTTGTAGATGATGTCGAAGCGGCCCTGGGTTGCGGCTTCGTCGTACTGGCGGGCGGCAGCGCGGGTGGCTTCGCGGCGCGCCTGGTAGTCGGCGAAGGCGGCATCGCCGTGGCGCTTGCGCAGCATCTTCTCGGTGATGGCCGGGGACAGCAGAACGCCGGTGGCGTTGTTGCCGCCGAAGCCCTTGGAGTTGATGAAGCAGACTTCCAGGTCGTCGCGGCGTACATCGCTGTTGGAGAGCGCGATGTGATCCTTGAAGACGTCGTCGGCGAACTTGTCCACGGTCTTAATGCCGGGGATGACGCCGTAGCGGAAGGTGCCCAGGGCGGAGATCAGCTGGTCGGCGCTGGCGGTGGCCAGGGAGTGACCGACGAAGGCCTTGACCGCGGTGACCGGCCAGCCCTCGATACCGAAGGCGGTGGCGACGCGGTCGAGGATTTCCGACTCGGTGACACGGTTGGCCGGCGTGCTGGAGCCGTGGGCGTGGACGAAGCTGTGTTGGCGCACGCTCTTCTCGCCGACGATCTGCGCGGCGGCGGCCACGGCCTTGGCCATGGTCAGGTAGTTGCCCGGGCCGGGCGCCGAGATCGACTTCTTGAAGCCGTCGGCGTTGATGAACACGTCCGGCACCGAGCCGTGGATGTCGGCGCCCAGCTCCAGGGCCAAGGCGTCGTCCATCAGCACCACGTACTGTGCGGATTCGGCCAGGGAGAAGCCGCAGTTGTCGCCGAACGGCCGGCTGGCGCGACGGAAATCGACGTCATCGCGGCCTTCGATGAGGCGCAGGCCTTCCTCGGTGGCCAGCGCGCCCATGGCGGCGTAGCCCTCGATGATCTCCGAGGTGATCGGCGCCTCGGCGTTGCCGACGATGGCCACGCGGGCCTGGCCGGTGGTGATGACGTCGATGCCCTTCTGCAGGTTGTACAGGAAGGTCGCGCAGGCGCCGGTGACGCTGCCGGTCATGCCGACGCTGCCCAGCACGTAGGCGTTGATGAAGTCGGTGGGCATGCTGTTGAAGCCCAGCGGCAGTTGCTTGGCCGATACGCGGTGACCGCGCAGGCGCGACTGCAGCAGGCCGCCGAAGCCGTTCTCGTCCAGCTGGCTCATGATGCTGCTGGAGAACACGGCGATTTCGTCAGGCTGCACGGCGTTGCAGATGGTCTGCCAGTCGAGGCCGGTGGAGCGCACCGCGTCGGTGGCGGCGACCACGGACATCTGCAGGCCGCGCGGATGGAAGCGCGAGTTGTACAGCTCGCTCGGCTCGAAGCCGGTGGGCAACTGGCCGGCGGACTTCACCGGCAGCGCGCGGTAGCTGTCGACCTTGAATTCGCAGCCGTCATGCAGGGTGACGCGGACTTCGCCGCCTTCGAGTTCTTCCACCGACCAGTTGGCCGGAAGCGGCTCGGGCAGTTGCTTGCGCAGGGTGGTGAAGGTCACCGGGCTGCCCGCGGCGCTGACGGTCAGGCTCTTGTGGCAGTGCGCGGCATCGACGTCGAGATACTGCAGCTCGATGCGGCGAATCAGGGTGGACTGGCGAATCTGCTGCTCGAAGCGCTGCTCGATGGCCGCCAGATCGAGGCTGTTGCCCTCGGTGTCCTGGTACTGGCCATCGACGACCTTGACCAGCTTCATCATCACCGCGAGGCCGGCGAGGGTTTCCTGACGGGCGGCGGGCTCCATGGATTCGAGGACAGTACGGCGGAACCCATGGTGGAAGGAACTGCGGCCAGCCGCGTTATATCCACCAAAACCAACGATGACCGGTAGTCGAGACATCTCTCGGAAACTCCTTCAGCAAGTGCATCTTGCGCGCCGGACAACGGTGGCCCGTGCAGGGGCAGCCCGGTGGCACAAAGCCAGGCGGTGGCTTCAAATGAATCGGAATGCTTTAGCTGACGAGGATGATGACCGCCGAGTCACGCTCGCGCCAGGATTTGTCGGAAGAAGGCGACGAGTTCCCGGGCAAATCTGGCAGGGGCTCATGAATGAAAACGGGAGCCGCATAGGGCTCCCGTTTCGGACAGCGGCAAAAAACTCAGCGGTATTCGATGCCAGGTTTCCGGGTGCTGACGCGAGTACCGGACTTGCCTTCGGTGATGGCGACGATGTTTTCCAGCGAGCCGATCACCGCGTCCTTGCCGGTGTTGCGGGCGAACTCGATGGCGGCCATGACCTTCGGACCCATGGAGCCGGCAGCGAAGCCGAGGCGTTCCAGTTCGTCCGGGTGGGCCTGGGCGATGGCCTTCTGGGTCGGCTTGCCCCAGTCGATGTAGGCCGCGTCCACGTCGGTGGCGATGATCAGGATGTCAGCCGACAGTTCCTGGGCCAGCAGCGAGGAGCACAGGTCCTTGTCGATCACCGCTTCGACACCGGAGAGCTTCTTGCCCGACTCGTCGTACATGGTCGGAATGCCGCCGCCGCCCGCGCAGATGACGATGGTGCCTTTCTCCAGCAGCCACTTGACCGGACGAATCTCGAAGATGCGCTTCGGACGCGGGCTGGCCACGACGCGGCGGAACTTGTCGCCGTCCGGGGCGATGCTCCAGCCTTTTTCCTTGGCGAGGGCTTCAGCCTCTTCCTTGGAGTAGACCGGACCGATGGGTTTGGTCGGGTTCTGGAAGGCCGGGTCTTTCGAGTCGACCTCGACCTGGGTGAGCAGGGTGGCGAACGGTACTTCGAACGGCAGCAGGTTGCCCATTTCCTGTTCGATCATGTAGCCGATCATGCCTTCGGTCTCGGCGCCGAGAACGTCCAGCGGGTACGGGCTGACCTTCTCGTAGGCCGCGCCCTGCAGGGCCAGCAGGCCGACCTGCGGGCCGTTGCCGTGGGCGATCACCAGTTCGTTGCCCGGGGCAACCTTGGCGATCTGTTCGGCAGCGATCCGCACGTTGGTGCGCTGGTTGTCGGCAGTCATGGGCTCGCCACGACGCAGCAGGGCATTACCGCCCAATGCGACGACGATACGCATATTCATTTCCTCCGAAAGAGTGGAAACGCACCCCGGACCGGCGCTTCGACGCGGTCCGGGGGCGGCGCGGCATTACATGTCGGCGAGGGTCGAAACGAGGATTGCCTTGATGGTGTGCATGCGGTTTTCAGCTTGCTCGAAGGCAATGTTGTACGGGGATTCGAAGACGTCTTCGGTCACTTCGATGCCGTTCTTCAGGTTCGGGTACTGCTCGGCGATCTGCTTGCCGACTTTGGTTTCGCTGTTGTGGAAGGCGGGCAGGCAGTGCATGAACTTCACGCGCGGGTTGCCGGCGGCCTTCATCATGTCCAGGTTGACCTGGTAGGGCAGCAGTTCCTTGATGCGCTCGCCCCAGGCTTCCACCGGCTCACCCATGGAGACCCACACGTCGGTGTGGATGAAGTCCACGCCCTTGACCGCGGCTTTCGGGTCTTCGGTGATGGTGATGCGGGCACCGCTTTCTTCAGCGAACTTCTTGCAGGCGGCGACGTGTTCGTCGGTCGGCCAGAGTTCCTTCGGAGCGGCGATGCGCACGTCCATGCCGAGCTTGGCGCCGATCAGCAGCAGGGAGTTACCCATGTTGTTGCGGGCGTCGCCCAGGTAGGCGTAGGCGATGTCGTGCAGCGGCTTGTCGCTGTGCTCGCGCATGGTCAGCACGTCGGCCAGCATCTGGGTCGGGTGGTACTCATCGGTCAGGCCGTTGAACACCGGGACGCCGGCGAACTTGGCCAGTTCCTCGACGATTTCCTGCTTGAAGCCACGGTATTCGATGGCGTCGTACATGCGGCCGAGAACGCGGGCGGTGTCCTTCATCGATTCCTTGTGGCCGATCTGCGAGGAGTTCGGGTCGATGTAGGTGACATTGGCGCCCTGGTCGTAGGCGGCGACTTCGAAGGCGCAGCGGGTGCGGGTCGAGGTCTTTTCGAAGATCAGCGCAATGTTGTTGCCTTTCAGGTGTTGCTGCTCGGTACCGGTGTACTTGGCGCGTTTCAGGTCGCGGGACAGGTCGAGCAGATAGCGCAACTCGCGGGTGCTGTGGTGCATCAGGCTGAGCAGGTTGCGGTTGTGCATGTTGAAAGCCATGGTGTTTCTCCTTGTGGGATCCAATCTCTGCCCTCGTCAGTACAGCTCGTGGCTGGCGGGGCGGGCGGCCCTGGCTGGGGCCGCCACGTGAGGTGCTTGCGCTCTGGTTGAGGTAGTCGCGTCTATCGGTATAGCGCGCGGATCAATAGTCGATCGGGTCGCGGATGATCGGGCAGGTCATGCAGTGACCGCCGCCACGGCCCCGGCCCAGTTCGCCGGCGCTGATAGTGATGACTTCCACGCCCGCCTTGCGCAGCAGGGTGTTGGTATAGGTGTTGCGGTCGTAGCCGACCACTACGCCCGGTTCCAGGCAGACCACGTTGTTGCCGTCGTCCCATTGCTCGCGTTCGGCGGCGAAGCTGTTGCCGCCGGTCTCGACGACGCGCAGTTTCTTCAGGTTCAGGGCTTCGCCGACCACGGTGATGAAGTCCTTGTCCTCGCGATGGATATTGATGCCGTAGGGGCTCTTCTCGTCCGGGCGCAGGGTGAAGGGCACGATCTCTTTCACCACTTCCGGGAAGACGGTCACCAGGTCGCGGTCGCAGAAGCTGAACACGGTGTCCAGGTGCATCGCGGCGCGGGATTTCGGCAGGCCGGCGACGATGACTTTCTCCACTGCGCCCTTGGCGAACAGGTTCTGCGCGACCTGGCCGATGGCCTGGCGGGAGGTGCGCTCACCCATGCCGATCAGCACGACGCCGTTGCCGATGGGCATTACGTCGCCACCCTCGAGGGTGGAGGAACCATGGTCCTTGTCCGGATCGCCGTACCAGATTTCGAATTCGGCGTTGGTGAATTCCGGGTGGAACTTGTAGATCGCGGTGGTCAGCAGGGTTTCCTGACGTCGCGCCGGCCAGTACATCGGGTTCAGGGTCACACCGCCGTAGATCCAGCAGGTGGTGTCACGGGTGAACTGGGTGTTGGGCAGCGGCGGCAGCAGGAAGCTGGAGTGGCCCAGGTAGTCGCGGAACATTTTCAGCGGCTTGGAGCCTTCGCTTTCGGGGATGTCGTCAGCGGTCACGCCACCGATCAGGAACTCGGCCAGCTTGCGCGGCTCCAGGCTTTCCAGCCAGCCACGCAGCTCTTCGGTCAGGCCCACGCCCACGCTGTCGGCGGTGAGCTTGCGGTCGAGGATCCACTTCAGGGCCTCGGGGTTCTGTACGGTCTCGGTCAGCAGGTTGTGCATTTCCAGGACGTCGATACCGCGTTCACGCATCTTGGTGACGAAATCGAAGTGGTCGCGCTTCGCCTGATTCACCCAGATAACGTCGTCGAACAGCAACTCGTCGCAGTTGCTCGGGGTCAGGCGTTGATGGGCGAGTCCGGGCGAGCAGACCATCACTTTGCGTAGTTTGCCAGCTTCAGAATGGACGCCAAGTTTGGTTTTTTCCGTGCTCATGAGATGTCTCCAGGAGTTACAGAGTGAGGAAGCCGTCGTAGAGGCCGTAGGCCGCGATCAGTGCACCGATCACGACAACCGCGAAGATGAGCTTCTCGACATTGGTGAAGATGGGTTGACCCACTTCATGTTTCGCTTTGGCGAAGAGGATGACGCCGGGCGCGTACAGCAGCGCCGACAGCAGCAGGTACTTCAGGCCGCCTGCGTAGATCAGCCAGACCGCGTAGAGGACCGAGATGCCAGCGATGATCAGGTCCTTGCTGCGCTCGCCCGGATCGTTCTCGTAGGTCTCGCCCTTGACTGCCAGCAGCAGGCCGTAGGCGGCGGACCAGAAGTACGGGACCAGGATCATCGAGGTCGCCAGCAGCAGCATCTTGGTGTACGGGTCCATGCCGTTCGGGTCGCCCGAGGTGAAGAAGGTGATCACCAGGAAGACCTGTACGCAGATGTTGGTCAGCCAGAGGGCGTTGGCCGGCACCTGGTTGGCGTTCTCCTTGCGGAGGAACTCCGGCATGGTGTGGTCCTTGGCGGCGGCGAACATGATCTCGGCGCACAGCAGTACCCAGGAAAGCAGGGCACCCAGCAGGGAGATCAGCAGGCCGACGCTGATCAGGACCGCGCCCCAGTGACCGACCACATGCTCCAGCACCAGCGCCATCGAAGGGTTCTGCAGCTTGGCCAGTTCCGGCTGGGTCATCACACCCATGGACAGCACGTTCACCAGCACCAGCAGCAGGAGGACGGTGATGAAGCCGATCACGGTGGCCTTGCCGACGTCGGAACGTTTTTCCGCACGGGAGGAGAAGATGCTCGCGCCCTCGATGCCGATGAACACCCACACGGTGACCAGCATCATGTTGCGCACCTGGTTCATCACGCTGCCCAGGTCGGGGTTGCTCTTGCCCCAGATGTCCGCGGTGAAGATATCCAGCTTGAAGGCGAACAGGCAGATCAGGATGAACAGGAACAGTGGGACGATCTTCGCCACCGTGGTGACGGTGTTGATGAACGCCGCTTCCTTGATCCCGCGCAGCACCAGGAAGTGCAGGGCCCACAGCAGGACCGACGCGCAGATGATCGCCGCGACGGTGTCGCCCTTGCCGAAGATCGGGAAGAAGTAGCCCAGGGTGCTGAACAGCAGGAGGAAGTAGCCGACGTTGCCGAGCCAGGCGCTGATCCAGTAACCCCAGGCCGATGAGAAGCCCATGTAGTCGCCGAAACCGGCCTTGGCGTACGCGTACACCCCGCCGTCGAGCTGGGGTTTGCGGTTGGCCAGGGTCTGGAAGACGAAGGCCAGGGTCAGCATGCCGACCGCGGTGATGGCCCAACCGATGAGGATGGCGCCGACGTCTGCACTGGCTGCCATGTTTTGCGGCAGGGAGAAGATGCCCCCGCCGATCATCGAACCTACGACCAGAGCGGTTAGTGCTCCGAGTCGCAGTTTTTGGCTGCTTTCTTGCGACATTTAAGAATCTCCCTATAGGAAGTTGGAGAGTGAGGCTATTTAGCGCCCGTCTTGGCGAGGCGCTCCTGATTCAGGTCAATAGCTTGCTATCCAATGTATCGGGCAGTACTTCCTGCTCTGCCCACCCCGCATAAACCATAGGAGAGGTTTTGCATTAGCGCCCGATTTAGAGGGGATTTCGTGAAGATTTGAGCGCGCTTTCATGACCGCGCAATGGCAATCGATTTCGCCGGCCCGCGCAGGGAGCGTGGTTACGCCTGATTCGCAGGCGCAGGTAGGCGCAGGAGCGCTATGTAGGAAAGTCCTGAACGAAGAGGCGGGAGCGGAGGATTGGCCGGGGCAGGATCACTGCACCCGGCGATGCGCCTTGCAGGTCGAAGACGCGAGATGGCAAGAAGCCCGAAAGACACCGCCGGGTTCGTGACCTGGCGGGCGCGGCGTGGCGGGCACGCCGCGAGATGTGATGCACGAGGCCTCACACCCCTGTCATGGAGCAAGGTGTGTGCCAGCGTCGAAGATTACGCCAGACCGCACCGCAGCGCTGTTCGCCCTTGGTAGCAGTCGAAGCTGTCGGCGGATTTCTGCTCAGGCGTCGCCATCGTCGGCGGAATTCCCGCCACTGCCGGAGAACAGCAGCCCGTGCTTGCGCAGCTTGTCATGCAGTGTCTTGCGCGGGATGCCGAGAGCTTCGGCAAGACTGCGAAGCGAGTTGTGCGGGCGGCTCATCTCGGCTGCGATCAACGACCGCTCGAAGGATTCCACCTGCTCGTTCAACCCCGCGCCGGGAGCCGCAGCAGTCGCGTGCCCATGGCTCTCATCCAGGCCAAGGTCCAGGCCCAGGGCATAGCGCTCCGCGGCGTTCTGCAGCTCCCGGACGTTGCCCGGCCAGCCGTGGGCCAGCAGTTGCGCACGCTGCGCGGAATCGAGTGGGCGTGCGCTCAGCCCGTGCCGCTGGGCGCCGCGTTCGGCGAAGTGCTGGAACAAAAGCAGGATGTCATCGCCACGCTCGCGCAGCGGGGGAATGCGCAGGCTCGCGACGTTGAGGCGGTAATAGAGGTCGGCGCGGAAGCGGCCTTCGTCCGAGGCTAGGCGCAGGTCTTCCTTGGTTGCCGCGATGATGCGGATATCCAGCGGGATGAGCTGGTTGGAGCCCAGGCGCTCGACGGTGCGCTCCTGCAACAGGCGCAGCAGCTTGACCTGCACGTCGAGGCTCATGCTCTCGATTTCGTCGAGGAACAGAGTGCCGCCGTTGGCGAATTCGAACTTGCCGATGCGGCGCTTCTGCGCGCCGGTGAAGGCGCCCTGTTCATGGCCGAACAACTCGCTTTCCACCACCGACTCGGCCAGTGCGCCGGCATTGATGGCCACGAAGGGGCCGTTGCGGCGGCTCGACAGATCATGCAGCGCGCGGGCGACCACTTCCTTGCCCGAGCCGGTTTCGCCCAATACCAGCACATCCGCCTGGATTGCCGCGAGCGACGCGACCTGCTGCTGAAGGCGCTGCATCGGCGCGGACTGACCGACCAGCCGGCCACGCACTTCCTTCTGCTCGGTCAGGGCCAGGCGTAGGCTGCGGTTTTCCAGCACCAGCCGGCGCACGTCCAGCGCACGTCGCACGCTGTCCAGCAGCGCATCGCTGGGGAAGGGCTTTTCGAGGAAATCGTAGGCGCCCGAACGCATGGCTTTCACGGCGAGTGGCACGTCGCCGTGCCCGGTAACCAGGATTACCGGCAGTTCGGAGTCCTGCGCGTGCACTTGCTCCAGGAGCTGCAGGCCATCGATGCCCGGCATGCGGATATCACTGACGATCACCCCTGGCCAGTCGCGTGCCTGCTGCGGGTCGATCTGCCTGGCGTCGCCAAGGGCGAGCACCTTGAAGCCGGCAAGGTCGAGAGTCTGGCAGAGCGCCTGGCGCAGATGAGGATCGTCATCGATCAGCAGCACCTGGGTGGTGATATCGAACGGCTCGGCCGAACTCATGCGCGGGTTTCCTCCTGCGGCGTCAGGGTCACGCCGGGAACGCCCGGCAACAGGTGCAATTGTACGAGAGCGCCGCCCTCGGGGTGGTTGCCCAATTCAAGATGTCCGCCCAGCGTGCGCAGCAGCGTGTCGCAGATGGCCAGGCCCAGGCCAAGGCCTTTCGCACTGGTCTTGGTGGTGAAGAAGGGCTCGCGGGCATGGGCCAGGGCCTGTTCGGAGAAGCCCGGGCCGTTGTCGCGCAGGGACAGGATGATGCGCTCGGGCGTCTGCTCCGCGGTCAGCCAGATGCGCCTGGGCAGGCCCTTCTCGGCCAAGGCGTCGAGGGCGTTGGAAATCAGGTTCGACAGGATCTGCCGCAGCCGCGTCTCGCCGGCCTGCACCCAGATCGCCGCGTCGGGCAGGTCGCGCAGCAGCTCTACGTTCATCGCCTGGCGACGTTGGGCGACCAGCGCCAGGGCATCATTGATCGCCGGCTGTAACGCCACGTTCTCCGGCGCGCGCCGGGCTCCGCGGGCGTATGCCTTGAGGTGTCCGATGATCGAGGCCATGCGCCCGGTCAGCTCGCCGATCTGCTGCAGGTTTGCGCGGGCGTCGTCATAGCGCTCGTGATCGAGCAGCACGCGGGCGTTGTCGGCGTAGCTGCGGATCGCCGCCAGCGGCTGGTTGAGCTCGTGGCTGATGCTGGCGGACATGGTACCCAGGGCGGTGAGCTTGCCGGCCTGCACGACTTCGTCCTGCGCGTGCATCAGCTCGCGCTGCGCCTGCTCGCGGTTGCTGACCTCTTCCTGTAGCCGCGTATTGGCGCCCTCCAGCTCCTGAGTGCGTTCCTGTACTCGCAACTCCAGTTCGTGCTTGGCCTGTGCCTCGAGGGCAATGCGTTCGAGGTAATGGCGCCGGCTGATGGTCAGCAGGGACAGCAACAGCAACAGCGCGACCAGCGTGGCTGCGCCAATCAGCACGACGCTGCGCACGGGCGCGTCGACCTGGGTGCGCGGGGTATAGATGCTCACCGTCCAGCCCGTTTCCGGAAGATGACGACTCTGGCTGATCCATCGGCGCTGGTCGATTTTCAGTGGCGCCGGCTGCAGCACCGGGTAGGGAATGTTCTCGGCGATCTCGCGTTGCTTGGCGGGCGACAGCTCTTTCGCCGTGTGAAAACGCCATGCGTTGCTGGAGGACAGGATGACCACGCCGTTGGAATCCATGACCAGCAACTGCTCCGGCGTATTACCCCAGAGCTGTTCCATGTGCTCGAGGTCGACCTTCACCACCAGTACGCCAAGCAGCTTGCCGCCGTCGCGCACGTCGCTGGCGAAGTAATAACCGCGGCGCTTGGACGTGGTTCCCAGGCCGAAGAAACGTCCCTGACGGCCCTGTGTCGCTTCCTTGTAGTAGGGGCGGAAGGAGAAATTGCGGCCGACGAAGCTGTCGGGCTGATCCCAATTGGAGGCGGCGTGGGTCATGCCGTCCGCCTGGATCAGGTAGATGACATCCGCCCCGGTGCGTCCGCGGATGCGTTGCAATTCAAGGTTGGCGGCGTTCTGCGCGGCGAGGCTCTTGGGCGCCTGCAGCGCGGCGCGCAGGGTCGGCAGCTCACCGAGGATGGGCGGCAGGTCCTCGTAGCGGCGCAGGGTGCCGAGCAGGTTGGCGACGTAGAGGTCGAGGGTTTGCTGGTTCTGCTCGGCGAGTTGCTCGCTGTAATAGCGCTGGGCGAAGTGGTGGAGGGGAATCAGTAACAATGCAAGTACAAAGACGAGCAGGATATTGAGCCTTGATAGTCGCTTGTTTCGCATCCGGAAGAGGACCTGACTGCTGCTGGCAAGGGATTATGGCTCGAGGCCAGACTGACCTGCACTACGCCTGCGAGATTGGACTTAGCGAGATGTTTCATCACGCTGTGCAGGCGGAGGCGTGCACTTCAGCCTGTCAGTACGACCATCAGTCCTTAAATAGCCGAGTCTTGAGACGCCAGATACGACTGGACCTGATCTTGGAAAGCTCGGCATCTGTCTCGCTGAGTTTCTGGCGCAGGTGTTGGTTTTCTTTCGCCTGGTCCGACAGAAGTGCCACCTCCTCGGAGAGTCTTTTGAGCTCGCTTTCAAGTTTGCTCATCTCGGTAAGCGTGTCATCAACCTGCTGATGCAGTCGTTGCTTTTCGCCTTCGAGCCATTTGACCTGCGCGATGTAGGTATTCGCCAGCTCTTCCACTTGTTGAATATGATTGACCAGTCTGCTGGTCTCTCGTTTTGAAACATCCAAGAAGGTCGGCAGCGTATGCTTATGCCAATCAACATATGGGATCGCGGGACAGGGGCATGCTGAAACGAAGCTCATGAAGTCCGCTTCTAGCTTCGCAAAGCGCTCGTAATCGGCTTGTCCAAAATCGGCCCCGAGATGGGCATAAAGATCTTCAAACAGCCGACCTTGCTGCAGCCAGCGAAGCTCCTGCGGCACAGCAAGACTAGATACCATTCGTAGCAGCGTGGTGATAGCCCTGAAAACGAGGTAACCCAGTGTAATATCCTCGGCATACTCCCATTCAAGGTCAATAACCTGGGTATTGTCTGCGTTCTCCAGAATGTTCTGCGGGACAAGATCGAGGAGAGAGCCGGGAAGCCGGGTGGCGAGGTCATGCGGACCTGAGGCGGCCAGACCCGCAGAATGCAACACGACACGGATGTAATCTGCGAACGAGCGGGCCAGTACCTTGATCGTCCAGCCGGGGGTTTGCAGAGTACGGATCAAACCGGTGCTCATTGCTTCGCCGGAAAAGAATCGCTCATCGAGGCGGTGGTGCCTGAAGCGTTCGGATGACCCTGATGCTTGGGCATTAGCGATCAGTGGTCGCTGATTGACTTGAACGCGCCCTTTTGAGCTTTTCCTGAACTCGACCAGCTTGCAGTAAGCCGGCTGGCGGTTACTGGAATAATGGCAAGCCAGCAGGTCCCCTTCGAACAGTGGTTCACCAGAGCTGGACCGATTTGACGCAGCAATCAGAAATGAGTTGGAAAGATCGGCAAGAAGCCCGTTCTTCCCCACTTGCCGCCATGTACATTCCAGCGAGAAATTCAAATAGTCCGAAGATATCTGCGGATCTCTGGAAGATACCTGCGCAGCCAGCGCCGAAACGTCAAACGACGACTCTTCACTATAGCCGCTCGGCAGTACTATGCTCGCCGGGAGTTTGTAATCGGGAAACGGCAAGGCGGTTTCGATATGTCCGAAACCGCATTCGGCGAGGCGTTGGCGCAACTCAAGATGGCCAAATGTTTCTACTCCGGGGCGTTTATAGAGGCCCTGAATTCCGACTCTTGGTGCGCCAAGATGATCCTCTGGCGCGCCAGCCAGATACTTCAGGCCCAGTTGGTTCTCAATCGCGATAATGAGAACGCCGTCCGGTTTGAGTAGTGCCCTGACAGCGTCGAGCATCGAGCGAACCGGATTGGCAGCATCATTGAACTTGCCTGCGTACTCGAGGACGCCAATAAGAGTGATGACGTCGAACTTCTGTTCCGGCTTGAAGCGCTCGAACTGGTCGTTGATCACAGTTACGTTGGGCAGATCTCGTGTCCGTTGCGCTGCGATCGCAGCCCGCCGCGAGCTACCCTCTACGGCGATGACGCGCGCCCCCGCTTCGCCAAGGTAGCGGGTGATAGCACCGCACCCGGCACCTATTTCCAGCACATCGCCGTCGAGCAGGTGCTCCAGCGGCCGAAGCAGATTTGCCCTGGCAGAGCTCAGGTGATAGGTGGTTGGCCAATCTACGCAAGCAGTATGCAATTGCCGGGAAAATATCGAGACGTCGGTGCTTTCCGAAATGATCCGGTGGAGTCGGTTTTCCGTGTCGTCACCATCGCTGTAGTCGAACGGCAGAGGCTCGCTGCGCGCCCAGATTTGTTGTTCTGGCTGGAACGCGTAGCCGAGGCTTTGCAGAGTTTCGTGAAGCAGGCTCATTCTATGTTCATCTGCATATTGAGATTGGTCAGACCGAAGAAACGGGAGTCTGTCCCTACGACAAAGTGGATCGAATCGTAGCGACGGTCGTGGGGAACAATTTCCTCACCGTTTCGTGTGGCTATGCCCAGCGATATGAAAAAGTCGCCCTCACCGAGACTACAGTCGAAGCGCACAGTAGCGACGAAAGTAGCGCCTGCCGGATAGCTGTTCCGGGTTTCCTCACACTGCAGGAGTTCGGAATTGGTCCCGAAGAGGGTCACGCCGTCCTTGGTTTTGATCGTCACTCCAAGAATAGGGCGGATCAGCGGCATGAGCATCCTGACGCCTACCTTCAGCACTACCTCGGCGCCATTGCGAATTCGCGTGGGATAATCAGTTCCCTCGCTGCTCAGGGAGAAATCGGTAATGGCTACCGAGCCGTCACCCCAACGATACTCGTAGGGATTATAAAGCTGGCGACTGGAGAAATGATCTCCCTCGGTTTCTATTTGGGGACCGATCTCCTTGCTTTCTGCGGTAGAGGCTTGCGTGCCGGGGCTGACAGTGGCCTCGGCCTTCGGCTCGATTTTCTCGCGGCCGAAGAGGAGGTCCAGATAACTGTTGATGACAGACCTTGGCTTGCCTTGGGTGATGATTCTTCCGGCATCGAGAAGGACCGCGCTGGAGCAGTGAGTTACGACCTGCTCGCTGCTATGGGTCACCAGCAGAATACTGGTTCCATTTTCCTTGAGCTTGCTCAGGCGGTCGAAGCATTTCGCCTGGAACTTGGCATCGCCAACGGCAAGTGCTTCGTCGACGATCAGAATTTCGGGATCGATCTGTGCCTGCACCGCGAATGCGAGCCTGACCAGCATGCCACTGGAATATGTCTTGACCGGTTGGTCAATGAAGTGGCCGATATCAGCAAAACCGGCAATGAGATCGAATCGCTGGTCGATTTCTTCCTGAGTGAGCCCCAGTAGCGCTGCGTTGAGATAAACGTTTTCCCTGCCGGTAAACTCCGAGTTGAATCCTGACCCCAACTCCAGCAGAGCGGCAATCCGGCCGTTGGTGATGACAGATCCACTGGAAGGAGTGAGTGTTCCTGCGATGATTTGCAGCAGTGTGGACTTCCCAGAGCCATTGCGGCCTACGATGCCGACTGTCTCTCCGCGAGGAACTTCGAACGAGATATCACGCAGTGCCCAGAACTCTCGATACAACTTTCTGTCCCCGCGAAGCAGCATTTGCTTCAGGCGATCCTTGGGAGAGTCGTAAATGTTGTAGCACTTGCTGATGTTCGAAATGGTAATCGCGTTTTCCGCTGACATTGGACGGCCTTAATTAGCTTGAATCGTTGGTTGAGGTTGCGCGATCACTCTCGATGAGGCGCTTCACGATTGCAGGCGCGAACGCAGCCAGCGTTTGGCCAGCAGCAGCAGGGACTCGGGCTCGACGGTGCTGTTGGCGGCAGGTGCCGGATTGGTGTCGGTCTGGATGTGGCAGATATAGGCTTGTCGCAGCTCAGCGTTATCCAGAAGCAGCAGCTCCGGCTCGGGGCATCCCGGACTTTTCCGGGCGTCGATGAACTGGTTGATCATCCAGAAGACTTTGTCATTGCCTTGCAGATTCACCGAGTTATGGATGCGTTCAGCGTCTAGGATCCATTGCCTGGGATCTTCTCCCTCATAGAACCGTCGGCCTTCGAGCCTGCGCATGCCAGTGGCGAGCACCCAGCAAATCTCGAACAGCATCCAGGCCCGGTTGGAGGAAATGGTATTGCTGCCGTGTATGCGGTACTGCATGAGCGGATGCTCAATGATCGAACAATTGAACTGTTCTACGGCCCTGAACATAAAGTCCCAGTCGTGGGCGAAGCGAAGATTGCGCATGCCACCGATGGTCTCGAACAACTGGCGGCTGAAGACCATATTGCTTGTGGTGGAAACAAAGTTAGAAACCACCAGGTTGAGATCAAAGTCTGGAGTGGCAGCAAACGAGTGGGAAGGGGCGGGAATTGCCCACGGAAGCATGTTCTTCCAGCCTTCTTTGATGCCTAGTGACTGCCCTTGCTGGTTGATGACCTCGATCCAGGTGGTCACAAGGTCGAGGGACTGCTCTTCGAGAGCTGCAACGCAGCGCGAGAGCCGCTGCGGATGATAGATATCGTCGGAGTTAAGGATGGCAAGGTATTTGCCCTTGGCCAAGTACAAGCCGCGGTTGATCGCATGATGGGCGCCAGCGTTCTCCTGCTCTATCAGAGTGTAGCGAGAGTCTTTCACCTGGCGTAGATAGGCGAGGGAGTCGTCGCTCGAACCATCGTCGATGACAATCAGTTCCAGGTCTTCCAAGTCCTGATTGAGGACACTGTCGATGGCCTTATCGATGTAGTGCCGGTGGTTATAGCTGGGGATAATTACCGATACTTTGGTCATTTTTGCTTGCTCAGATATGTCTTGATCCACTCCCAGGTTGCCGGAAGGCCTTCCTGCAAGGCCATCGGGGAATAGTCGATCTGTCTGGTCAGCTTCTCGATATCGAGGACGTTGTAGCCGACATCCATGGGGCGGGGAGCTTCGCGTTTGATCAACAGTTCATGGCCGTCATTCTCGACCAAGGGGCGCAGGTAGCGATTGAGAAGGTCGATGGTGGCGACGCCGACACCAGTTCCGATATTGAAAATCTCGCCATTAGGTGCGGTGTGGATCAGCGTAGCAATAGCCTGGGCAATATCGTCCACATGGACGTAATCGCGCACCGAGCCACCGCTTCCGAACACGGGAATCGGCCGCCTCTGCAGCACAGAGGCCAAGGTCGTAGCGACAATGCCTTGCCCTTTGAACGGAATCTGGCCCGGCCCGTAAGCGTTTCCGGGTCTCACGATGACTGCCGGGAGCCCGCGCTGCTGGAAGTACAGCCGAGCGATTTGCTCAATGTTTAGTTTGGAGGTGCCATACAGCGATATCGGCGAGGTCGGGCTGCACTCCCGGATTGGACGATGCTCCAATGAATTGCCATAAACCGTGCCACCTGAGGAGACGAAAATAAACTTTTCGACACCTGCATGAAGGCATTCTTCCATCAACTGAATGGCGGGTAGGACGTTGCGTTCGTACTCAAGGCGCATGTCGCATGTCTGGTTGAGCTGAATGCTTTCGTGCGCCAAGTGCACGACCGACTGAATGCCTTTCAACGCGTTGCGTAACAGCTCCCGGTCGGCATAGCTCCCCATTACCTGCACGACCCGGTTGTCGGCGGTCTGGGGAGGTGAATGCCGGCTGATGCAGGTCACCTGATGGTCTCTGGAGAGCAACAGGTTGGATAAGTGCTCTCCTATGAAGCCGTGGCCTCCGACGAGTAAGGTCTTCATGGGATGTTCTGTTCCAGATAAGGCTGGCTAGCCTTGTAGAAGCAGTCGATGTACTGCTTGGCGATATGCTCACTGGAGAACCGATCCAGAATGTCCGCCTCCTGAGCTTGAAGATTACGGCGGTACACTGGAAGTCGCTCGTGCCACTGACTGAAAGCGGCCGCTCGATCCGCCTCGCTGGCATTGACGGCAATGGTTTGCCCGCCCGCGAACTCCTCCAGTACGACACTGATGTCACCGGCGTCGGTAGAGAATACCGGGACCCCGAAATTGATCACTTCCAGCATGGCGATCGGCAAGCCCTCATAGGCCGAGGTGATGATCAGCCCGGTGGTGACCGACGCCAGCTCCAAGGTATTGGCGACATACGGAATGCACTTGACGTTATTCAGGTTCTCCCTGGCGATGAAAGCGTGGCATTCGCCGCTGAGCTCACCGTCCCCAACCAGTACATAGATTTCGTCAGTGAAATCCTTGCGAAGCTGTGCCAGCTTGAGAAACTCTAATGGTCGCTTCTGTCGGGTTAGCCTACCAACGAAAGTGAACAGTTTACGGTCGGCAGGAAGGCTCAGCTTTTTGCGCACCGTCGCAGGAGTGGAGCGGGACTTCTTGAAATCGATGATCTTCTGAGTGTTTACCGCTGAATAGATGAGATCGATTTTCTCCCTATCCATGTTCAACTGTTCGATGAACTTATGCTGGATCTTCTGGTTGATGGCGATAAAGCGATCAAACGACTGGATACCTGGTTCGTGATAGCGATTGATCCAGCCCTCGTTCACGTCGTAGACCTCCTGGTCGATGATCGGGATGTCATGGAACAGGGCACGCAGATTCTGGGCGTTGTCGCATAGCCAGGGAGAGCCATTGGCGATCCAGATGAAGTCCGGGCTAATCCATTTCTTGAGCTGAAGAAGAAGGCGAAGGTATTCCGAGTGAGTCGTGATCTCGGACATCTCTATCAGACGCGCCCCGGCATCCTGGAATTGTGCGGCGAGACTACCCTGCTCCTGGCGCAGACGCTCCATGGTAATGACGACGAAGTCGTAGGTACTGTCTAGCTTACGGATAATCTCGACTGTATTTCGCTCTACGCCGCCCACTGCGACGAAGATCGGAAACACGAAGACAGTCGGCCGGTTCTTTTCTACGACAGGGAGCTTGGCAGGCGCGTATGGACGCTGTGTGTGAGTGCCAGCGTTGGTGGAGAACCAGGAGTTGTGTTCGTTGAACGAAACCTCGGTGCAGAGCAGTTCGTTCAATGAAGATTTTCGCCAATCGCGTTTTTCCAACGGCTCTGTCCGGTAGATCTTGCCAGCGAAGGAGGCCTGTCCGAGAGTGCCGTTCAGCACGGCCGGCAGCAGGTGGGCGGAGAACACTAGCTGATCCGAAAGATTGCCATGCGTAACAGTGCCGTCATTCTCCAGCCCGTAGGAAATCAGACAAAGATCCGCGCGATTTTCTACGACTGCCAGCCATGCTCCCAGCAAGTGGTCGCGGTTAGGCATGCCGGAACCACTTTGTGGTCGGAACATGACCAGATTGTCCGTGGCCTCTCTCTGTATTGCCTGCAGGGCTTCGGTAGGCGAGAGAATAGTCGCCTCATTGCCCATGATGTGTGTAAACGATTCACGGATCGAGTTCGCCGCAGGATGTGATTCGTCGAGAACCAGGGCGAAAGTAGATTGAGTACGCTGCCCATTGCTCGGCGTCTGAGCGGGGGCATTGCCAGGCCGGCGCTGGAGGCTTTCCTGGATGCGGCGGAACAGATACCGAGGGTCACGTACCAGCCAGTACAGCGCACGACTCGCCTGTCTCTGTAGGCGCACGCGCCGGTTGTTGTCGGCAGCCGGAATAGTGCGCAGTCCTTGCAGGAGCGAAAGCTCCTGGAACATGGCGGACTGCTGCTCAGGATCAACGAGGATTGACCGGTCGCGTGCAACGTGGGCATCGAGGAGGTTATGTATCTGCTCCCGGTTCAATGCCAGAGCGTCAACGGGAGTACGTTCGATGTGCTGCCAGTAGTCCTTCCATGCCGGTGAGAAATTACGCTCCATCGCCAGCGGCAGAACTTGCTGCTCGCTCGAAGTGATTCGCTGCAATACCCCGTATTCGTACATCGCTCGAAACAGAGTGCTGTAAAGCAGGCTGAGATAACCGCCGACCAAGGTACGGGAGGCCTTTCCTCCATCCGCGATCAGTCCCTCCAAGGCATTGCAATGTGCGACCAGTGCGTCAAGTCTGTTCTGCCAGACTTTCCCAGATGCTGCATTGGCAGACCCCGGCCGCTGTCGTGCCGCAGCCTCCAGAGAATCTATGCCAAGTATGCGGCCAACGCCTGGGTGAGCATCTCTGAAAACGACGGCCATTCGGCCTGAGCAGATCTGGCGTTTACAGAAGCCCTCAACGATGTAGGGATGGTAATGATCGCCTTTTGCTTCGGTGGCGTAGTAGATCTTCAGACCGCGCAGCGAAAGCCTGTAGCCGAGTTCGATGTCCTCGAAACCATATTGGTCGAAGCGATCATCGAAGATTTTCTTCTCCTGGACCACGATGTCTTTGTCGATGCAGATATTGCAGGTATAGAAATGGCGGAAATCGACGAAGGCATTATCAGGTAGGCGGTTGTAACTGAACTGCTCATTCCCGATCTCGGTAATGTGCTCCATCAGATGGTTGACTGTCAGGTCGGGCGCCCAATTGACAACACCAAGGGTGGCGACATTCTTACCAAGCCTTCTGGCTAGGCGCGCGTGGACATTCAGGATTTGAGCGTCGGGGAATATGTCGTCGCCAATAATTAGGAGACGTTCGCCCCTGGAAGCAAGAATTGCTGCGTTTCGCGCTTTCGACGCCCCGCCATGGTCATTGCGTAGAACGCGGATAGGCAGGTCGTTGATCTGCTCCAGATACTCGACGCTGCCGTCTTCAGAGCCATCATCCGAGAAGATGATCTCATAGGCGAATGGGGTTTCCCGGTTGACTAGTCGCCAGGACTCGATGACGGTCGGCAATAACCGCAGTCGGTTGTAGGTGGGAATGATGACGCTGATGTAGGGGGCGTCATTACCAGGAGATGTCGAGTCCTCGCATGCATGGGGCAATTGCGCATGCTCGGCGTTGATCCAGTCCAGGTCCAGCGAAGGATTCAGATGGCGGCCCTCATGGCGTCCGTGGAGCCAGTAATGTACCAGGGGCGGTACATTCAGGGATGCAACATCCGGATAACGGGTCAAGTAATAGGCCCCGTCGAACTCAGGACAGGGATCACGCATCTCGCGCCAGCCAATGCTGAGGTAGTGGCTCAGCGGATTGACGCCCGCAGACTTAACATCGGAGTTTTGGGAGAGGTACCAGGCTGCATTGAAGAGCGGGCTTTTCTCCAAGGCCGATTGCCACTTCAGACGCTCCAGTCTTCGCCCAAGGCTGTCTGGTAGCGATTTGAAGAATCGCATCATCATCTTCTTCCTAATAATGCAGAAAACCTGCTCAAAGAACGTCCGCGAAGCCTTTACGTGTCTTCTGGAACCACCAAAAACCAAACCAGGCAATCAGAACACTCACCAGGTAGTAGCCACCTAGCTGTGTGATGGATGGCAGATTTCCCCAGATCAGAACTTCTCTCGACTCTTCAATGATGAGAGTCAGAGGATTGATATAGAGCAGCGGGCGATATGCCTCCGGAATTGCGGTGATGGGGTAGAACATTGGAGATAGGAACATCAGAACGGTGGTGATGATTCCTGTGATTTGGGATATGTCCCGTAGATAGGCACCCAAGGCAGCGAGAAACCAGGAAAACCCCATGGTCAGGATAATCAGTGGGAGTAATACAACTGGAAACAGAAGAGTAGTAAGCGGAATGCTACCCTTGAGCAGAAACTCGGCTACAAGCAGGACGAACCAACTGATGCCGGTGTGAAAGAGCGCCGCCCCCATAGATATCCAAGGAAGGATTTCCAGGGGGAAAACAATTTTCTTCACATAATTGGGGTTGCCGGTGATCAGTGTCGGTGCGCGGTTGAAACACTCGGCAAAAAGACCATGAACGATCATTCCGGAAAAAATGATGATCGCGAAGTCACCGGTATTGTGTGGCTCGGTGTTGCCCCAGCGAGACTGGAAGACGACGCCAAATATGAAGGTATAAACGACCAGTAGAAGCACTGGATTGAAGAACGACCAAGCCAAGCCCATTATCGAGCCGCGGTACCTGCCGATTACTTCACGGACAGCCATCTTCCAGATTATCGATCTATTTACCCATAAGCTACGCATTATTTCGGGCGGATTGGCCGCGTGATGAAGGCGAGTACTCATGCATTCATCTCGAAGCGTTGGATCTGCATACGGAAATATTTAGTCGTCATCGAGAGCAATTACTCGTAGGTCGTTGCGTCGAAAAGATAGGGAGCCGCAGCATCTTTTGCAGACAGTAGGGGCGCTTGCTCGAGGGGCCATTGAATACCCAGCGCAGGGTCATTCCAGGCGATGCACCGCTCGTGCTCCGGCGCGTAGAAGTCGGTGGTTTTGTAGAGGAACTCTGCGCTCTCGCTCAGCACTACAAATCCGTGTGCGAAGCCTTCTGGAACCCACATCTGCAGCTTGTTCTCTGCGCTCAGGCGCTCGCCGACCCACTTTCCAAAAGTTGGCGAGCTCCTGCGCAAGTCAACGGCGACGTCAAAAACCTCCCCCGCAGTGACACGCACAAGTTTTCCTTGTGCGTGCGATAACTGGTAATGGAGGCCCCGCAGCACGCCCTTGGCAGATTTGGAGTGGTTGTCCTGAACGAACTTAATCGACCTTCCAACAGCTTCCTCGAATTGCCGGTGATTGAAACTTTCGAAGAAGAAACCACGCTCATCCCCGAAAACTCTGGGCTCCAGAAGGATGACATCAGGTATGGCAAGTCGTGTGGCTTTCATTAGTAAACCGTCTCCACGATCAAACGCTTCAAGTACTGTCCGTAACCGTTCTTGCACAGTGGTTCGGCAAGTTTTTCCAATTGCTCCGCAGTGATCCATCGCTGCCGAAAAGCGATTTCTTCTGGACAGGCAACCTTGAGCCCCTGGCGATTTTCCAGGGTGGCGATGAAGTGGCTGGCTTCGAGCAGGGAGTCATGAGTGCCGGTGTCCAACCAGGCGTAGCCACGGCCCATGATTTCCACCGAAAGCGCACCGGCCTCCAAGTAGGCTTTGTTGATGTCGGTGATCTCAAGCTCTCCTCGAGGGGACGGCTTGATGTTCTTGGCAATCTCCACGACCCGGTTGTCGTAGAAGTACAGGCCAGTGACCGCATAGTTGGACTTGGGCTTGGATGGCTTCTCTTCCAAGCTTATGGCCTTTCCTTCGCTATCGAACTCGACGACACCGTAACGTTCCGGATCATGCACGTGATACGCGAACACGCTAGCACCAGAGTTGCGCTGCATTGCGTTGTGCAGCAGCTCCTGGAAATCGTGCCCATGGTAGATGTTGTCGCCCAGTACTAGTGCGCAAAGGTCGTCGCCGATGAACTCCTCGCCGATTAAGAAAGCCTGCGCGAGGCCATCCGGTGACGGCTGGATTGCATACTGCAGATTCAAACCCCACTGGCTGCCGTCCCCTAGCAGTTGTTCGAACCGTGGTGTGTCCTGGGGAGTGGAGATGATCAGAATCTCGCTGATCCCCGCCAGCATCAGGGTGCTCAATGGGTAATAGATCATCGGCTTGTCATAGACTGGCAGCAATTGCTTGGAGATGGCTAGGGTGGCCGGATGCAGGCGGGTGCCGGAGCCGCCGGCGAGAATGATTCCTTTGCGCTTCATATGTTTCCCTGGTCCGCCAGTTCTCTGATCATGCGTTTAACGTGGTACTCCCAGGATGGGAGCACCAGGTCGAATGTGCTCTGCAGTTTGCCATTGGCCAGGCGCGAGTTGGCTGGCCGCTTGGCGGGCAACGGGTAATCGCTGGCCGGGATGGGGATGATGTGCTGCACGCTGGCGCGCAGTTCGCAGCCCAGGCGCAGGGCCTCGCCGATGACTGTCTGAGCGTAGTGGTGCCAGCTGGTTTCCCCGCTCGCTACCAGATGGTAGGTACCCGAAGCGCGAGCGGCGAGCGCAGGTTCGCGTGCCATACGCTGCAAGACCAAGGCTGTGATGTCGGCAATCAGTTCCGCGCTGGTAGGGGCGCCGATCTGATCTGCAATCACCCTGAGCTCGTCGCGCTCTTTTGCCAGTCGCAGTATGGTCTTGGCGAAGTTCGCTCCACGCGCGGCATAGACCCAGCTGGTGCGGAATATGAGATGGTTACAACCGCTATCTCGGATGGCCTGCTCACCTTCCAGCTTGGTCTGCCCGTAGACGCCCAGGGGGCCGGTAGCAGCGTCTTCCTGAAAAGGCTGGTCGCCGCCACCGTCGAAGACATAGTCGGTCGAATAGTGCACCAGCCAGGCACCAATTTCCTGCGTGGCCTGGGCGAGAACTGCGACCGCTTCGGCATTGATCCGGCGCGAGCCCTCGATATCGGTTTCCGCTTTGTCCACTGCCGTATGCGCGCCAGCATTGACGATGACGTTGGGGCGCTCGTCCGCCACAAGGCGGGCGAGCCCGTCCAGATCACTCAGGTCGGCCTGCTGGCGGTTGCAGACAACGAGCTCTCCCAGAGGAGCCAGCGCGCGCTGCAGCTCCCAGCCGACCTGGCCGTTAGCGCCGAGAAGAAGAATCCTGCTCATGCGTACTGTTTGCCTACCCACTCGCGGTATGTGCCGCTGGTGACGTTGTTGACCCACTGCTGGTTGTCCAGGTACCAACGAACGGTCTTGCGAATGCCGGTATCGAAGGTTTCCGTCGGCCGCCAGCCCAGTTCTCGCTCCAGGCGCGAGGCATCGATGGCGTAACGGCGGTCGTGGCCTGGGCGATCTGTCACGAAGGTGATCTGTTCGCGGTAGCTTTTGCCGTCGGAGCGAGGCTGTTCCTGGTCAAGTATGTCGCAAAGGGTGTGCACCACGTCGATATTGGCCTTTTCATTCCAGCCACCTACGTTATAGGTCTCACCCAGGGCGCCGACCTCAAGGACCCGGCGGATGGCGCTGCAGTGGTCTTTTACGTACAGCCAGTCGCGAATCTGCTGACCATCGCCATAGATCGGCAGAGGGTTGCCTTCCAGGGCGTTGTGGATCACCAGCGGGATCAGTTTTTCAGGGAAGTGATAGGGGCCATAGTTGTTCGAGCAGTTGGTGGTCAGAACCGGCAGCCCGTAGGTGTGGTGGTAGGCACGGACGAGATGGTCGGAGGCGGCCTTGGATGCCGAGTACGGGCTGTTGGGCTCGTACTTGTTATTCTCGGTGAAGGCCGGATCGGTCGGCGACAGGGAACCGTACACCTCGTCCGTGGATACGTGTAGGAAGCGGAAGTCGCGCTTCTCGGACTCCGGCAGGCTGTTCCAGTAGGAGCGTACGCTTTCCAGCAGGCGGAAGGTGCCGACTATGTTGGTCTGGATGAAGTCTTCCGGGCCGTGGATCGAGCGATCCACATGTGACTCCGCGGCGAAGTTGAGGACGGCGCGCGGATGATGTTCCTGCAAAAGGCGAGACACCAGGTCCGGGTCTCCGATGTCGCCCTGGACGAAGATGTGCCGCGAGTCACCCTCCAGGCTGGAAAGGTTTTGGCGATTGCCTGCATAAGTCAGCTTATCGAGGCTGACCACGGGTTCATCCTGAACTGCCAGCCAGTCGAGGACGAAGTTGGCGCCGATGAAACCTGCGCTTCCGGTCACGAGAATGGTCATGGATTAGAGCCTCTGAAGAATGGCGGCCGCCGTCAGGCCGAGATTGCCGAGAAGGGTTTGCCTATAGACTCCTGATTTGATGATCAGGAACAGGCGCTTGAAAAGCGATGACCTGCGTGCACGAATGAAGAGACTCAGCGTGTGGCGGCTTTCTGCACTCAATTCCGACTGAACCGCCTGTAGTGCATGAAGATTGGCGTCGTTCCACTCGCGGAACGTACCGGCCATCATCTTTTTCAGGCGCACGGCGCGGTCGCTGATCCTGGAGTTGGAGCCGATCAGGTTATTGCCATGCTGGCGATAGCCGATGGTGGGTACCGGATCGTAGTGAACGATGCCGCCGCAGCCCGAGACCACCAGATACGCCCACCAATCATGGGAGACGATACGGTCTTCGTCTTGAGTCTTGAGCAGAAGTTGGCGTGCGGTTCGGTTGAAAAGCATCGTGTTGCCACCCGCAATGCTCTGAACCAGGGCGTTGCGAAAGGTCGGCGGCGCATCGAACAGGGGGGACAGGCCGATGGGGGCGCCGTTCGCATCGACCAGTTGGGTGCGAGTGCAATACAGGGCTGGTCGCTCTTTTGGTACTTCCTTGCACCAGCGTACTGCACGCTCGAGCTTTTCAGATCCCCAGATGTCGTCCTGATCACAGAACGCGTAAAAATCTGCTTCCAGCTCAGGGCGTTTGAGAAGGGAAATGAAGTTGGCCGAAAAACCGCGGCGAGGACCTTCAAAGATAACCAGACGATTATCGCCAAGTTGCCTCTTATAGCTTTCCAGAATTTCTCGAGTCGCATCACGCGAGCCATCGTCGGAAACGAAAATCGTCCAGTTTTGATGGCTTTGTGAGATCAGGGACTCGATTTGTTCGGCAAGAAAGATCGCGCCGTTGTACGTCGACATCAAAATGCCGACCCGCAAGGTTTTGGCGGCTTCAACGTCCTGCTGTGGTTTTGGCTGAACCACGTTTTCGGCGATCACTGGCGTGCCCCTGGCGGTTCCATCCGCGGATTGCTGACTAGTCTGCTGGCACAATGGTCATGGCCAGTTGGGGTGCTCCGACGCCAGCTCAATTCAGGAGGCAGCGTGGATCGCGACATTATATTCATGCAGACTGCTCAGTAAACCTATGTCTTTCTTCCAGTTTTTACTCGCGCACAGAAGGCGCGATTAGTTCTTCACCCTACGCTGTATAAAGAGCGTTAAGACTTCCTACAAGTCTGGAGGTTCCCAGTAAAACCTTCCATTCGTCCGTGCAGGCGTTTTTCAAAGCATGAAAATGACAAAGGCCCATCACTGAGGATGAGCCTTTGTCGACGTTTCGTATTTTTGGTGCCGGCACCAGGAATCGAACCCGGGACCTACTGATTACAAGTCAGTTGCTCTACCAGCTGAGCTATACCGGCAAGGAGGGGCGCCATTATAGTCATGGCGTCCGGGGTGTAAACCACTGATTTGTCAGAATGATCCGCAGTTTTGGTCAGTGCCCGCCAGCAGCCGCGGCGCCGGGCTTGGCGCCGAAGGGTGGCTTGGCCAGGCAGATGACCACCAGCATGGCGAGGAACAGCCAGCCGAGCATCGTGAAGTAGTCGATGGTGCTGATCATGTAGGCCTGGCTTTCCACCATGCGTTCCAGCAGCGTGGCGCTGTGCTGGCCGGGGCCGCCGAGTTGTTCGACGGTGGCGCGGGTGGCCGGGTCGTACTGGCTCAGGTTTTCCGTCAGGTAGGCATGGTGCATGGTCGCGCGGCGGTTCCAGATCCAGGTGGTGAGCGACGCGGCAAAGCTGCCGGCCAGGGTCCGCAGGAAGGTCGCGAGACCGGAGCCGTCGGCGATCTGGTCCGGCGGCAGGTCGGAGAGCAGGATGCTCAGGATCGGCATGAAGAAGAACGCCACGCCCAGGCCCATGAATAGCTGCACCAGGGCGATGTGCATATAGTCGACCTCGGTGGTGAAGTCGGCGCGCATGAAGCAGGTGGCCGCCATCGCCAGGAAGGCCAGTCCCGCCAGCACTCGCAGGTCGAAGTTGTTCGCGTAGCGCCCGACGAGCGGTGAAAGGAACACCGGCAGAATGCCGATCGGCGCTGCTGCCAGCCCCGCCCAGGTCGCGGTATAGCCCATCTGCGTCTGCAGCCACTGCGGCAGCAGCAGGTTCATGCCGAAGAAACCGGCGTAGCCGCCGACCAGCGCCAGGGTTCCCACCGTGAAGTTGCGGTGCACGAACAGTCGCAGGTTGACGATCGGGTGCTTGTCGGTCAGCTCCCAGATCACGAAGACCGCCAGGGCGATCACCGCGATGACCGTTCCGCCGATGATGAAGCCCGACTCGAACCAATCGAGGTCATTGCCCTTGTCGAGGACTATCTGCAGGGCGCCGACGCCAATCACCAGCATAGCCAGGCCCATGTAGTCCATGGGCGCATGCTTGATTACCACCGGGCGGGCGCGCAGCTGCTGGTAGACGACCATGGCGGCGAACAGGCCGATGGGCACGTTGATGAAGAATATCCACGGCCAGCTGTAGCTATCGGTGATCCAGCCGCCGAGGATCGGCCCGGCGATGGGCGCGACCACCGTCACCATCGCCAGCAGTGCCAGTGCCATCCCCCTTTTCGCCGGGGGATAGATGGAGATCAGCAGGGTCTGGGTGATCGGGTAGAGCGGCCCGGCGACGAAGCCCTGGAGGGCACGGAAGCCCACCAGCATGCCCATCTGCTGGGCGACGCCGCAGAGGAACGAGGCGATCACGAAGAGCAGGGTGGCGGCGATGAACAGCCGTACTTCGCCGACCTTGCGACTCAGCCAGCCAGTCAGCGGCAGGGCGATGGCGTTGCTCACCGCAAACGAGGTGATGACCCAGGTGCCTTGCTCGGAGCTGACCCCTAGGTTGCCGGAGATGGTCGGCAGGGCGACGTTGGCGATGGTGGTGTCGAGCACCTGCATGAAAGTCGCCAGGGACAGGCCGATGGTGGCCATGACCAGGCTGGGGGGGCTGAAGCTGCTGCTGTTGGGCTGGCTCATGACGGCGGTCGGATCAACGCTGCGCGGTGCGGTGGTTGGCGTCGGCGAGGTTGGCCTGGATCAGCTTCTCGATCAGTTGGTCAGCCGATGCCAACTGCTCCTGGTACACGTCGGTGGAGAACACCGCTTCATGTGGAGGCTGCTGAGCGAGGGCAGGGCCGCTCTGGTCGTGGAGGCTGACGTTGACGTCCATGGACAGGCCGATGCGCAGCGGATTCTTCGCCAGTTCCTCGGAGTTGATGCGGATGCGCACCGGTACGCGCTGGACGATCTTGATCCAGTTGCCGGTGGCGTTCTGCGCCGGCAACAGGGAGAAGGCGCTGCCGGTGCCGACGCCGAGGCTGTCGACGGTGCCGGAGTACTTCACTTCGCTGCCATAGAGGTCGGAGCGGATTTCCACCGGCTGGCCGATGCGCATGTGCTTGAGCTGGGTTTCCTTGAAGTTGGCATCGATCCACACCTGGTCCAGCGGGATCACCGCCATCAGCGCGGCGCCCGGCTGCACTCGCTGGCCGACCTGTACGGTGCGCTTGGCGACGTAGCCGGTGACCGGGGCGATGATCACCGCGCGGGCGTCGTCCAGGTAGGCTTGGCGCAGCTTGGCGGCGGCGGCTTTGACGTCCGGGTGCGAGGCGATCACGGTGTCGTCGACCAGTGCCCGGTTGGTGTCCAGTTGCTGCTCGGAGTTGGTCAGCGAGCTGCGCGCGGTGTCCAGGGCGTCGCGGGCGTGCGCGAGCTCTTCCTGGGAGATGGCGCCGTCGTTGGCGAGGTTCTGCCGGCGTTTGAAGTCGGCCTCGGCCTTGGCCAGGGCGACCTTCTTCGCGGCGACGTCGGCCTTGTAGCCGTCGACGTTGCTGAACAGGCCGCGCACCTGGCGCACGGTGCGCGCGAGGTTGGCTTCGGCCTGCTGCAGGGCGATGTCGGCGTCGCTGGGGTCGAATTTCACCAGTACCTGGCCCTTGCGCACCAGGTCGCCGTCATCGGCGCCGATGCTGACGACGGTGCCGGTAATCTGCGGGGTGATCTGCACGACGTTGCCGTTCACATAGGCATCGTCGGTGTCCTCGTGCCAGCGGCCGTAGAGGACTTCCCAGGCGACGCTGGCAAGGCCGGCCAGGATCACGACGGCGAGCAGGATCAGCAGCCAGCGCTTGCGCTTGGGGTTGCCGTTGGGAGTTTCTTGGGTCGCGGTGCTCATGACGGGTGCCTCGTTCAGTGCGCGGCGGCCGCGTTCGCCTGGGCGAGCGGGGCGGGAGTGGAAGTGGTGTCGGGCTGGTAGCCACCGCCCAGGGCCTGGACCAGTTGCACCGAGAGGTCGATGCGCTGGGCATCCAGGCTGGCCAGCTGGCGCTCGGCGAGGAGCAGTTGCTGCTGCACGCTGAGGGCGTCGAGGTAGTTGCCGACGCCTTCGCCGTAGCGGCGCATGGCCAGGTCGAAGTTGGACTTGGCGATGTCGCGGGCATCGCGCTGGTCGTCGATCTGCTGCTCCAGCGAGCGCAGCTTGCCGAGATCGTCAGTGACCTCACCGAGGGCGTTGACCAGGGTCTTGTTGTACTGGGCCACGGCCAGGTCGTAGTCGGCGTCCTTCCCGGCGAGGTTGGCGCGCAGCCGCCCGCCGTCGAAGATCGGCAGGGAGATCGCCGGGGCGACCTGGAAGAAGCGGCTCGGCGCCTTCAGCACGTCGCTGGTGTGCAGGGCGGCGAGGCCGACTATCGCGCCCAGGTTCACGTTGGGATAGAACTCGGTCTTCGCCGAATCGATGCTTTTCGACGCCGCTTCGACCCGCCACCGCGCGGCGACGATGTCCGGGCGGCGGCCCAGCAGTTCGGCCGGCAGGTCCGAGGGCAGGCTCAGCGCGCCGGGCTTCAGCACCTGCGGTCGCTGCAGGTCCTGGCCGCGGTCCGGGCCCTCGCCGAGGAGGACGGCGAGGGCGATCCGGTCGCTGGCGATTTCCTGTTCGGCGGCGGCCAGTTGCTGCTTGGCGCTGGCGACCTGGGATTGCGTCTGCTGCAGTTGGACCTTGCTATCCAGCCCGGCATCCATGCGTTTCTGGCTGAGCTGGAAGAGATGCTGCGAGCGTTCCAGTTCGTCCCTGGCCAGGTCGCGGGCGACGAAGGCGTGAGCCAGATTGCTGTAGGCGCGCGCCACGTTGGTGGAGAGCGTGATCGCAGCGGCCTGGCGGTCCACTTCCGCGGCATTGGCCTGGCCGAGGGCGGCTTCCCAGGCGTCGCGCTGGCCGCCCCAGAGGTCGAGATCGTAGCTGAAGCTCAGCGACAGGTATTTCACCGCCGAGTAGCGGCCGCCGGTCGGTGCCGGCAGGACGCTTTCCGGAGCGCGGATGCCGGCATAGCTGGCGGTGCCCTTCACGCTCGGCAGGCGCTCGGCGTCCTGCGC
>NZ_JBGLYK010000330.1:0-4126 GCF_047304025.1 Pseudomonas sp. Pseusp97
GAGCTTGCTCGCGAACGAAGTTCCCGGCGACTCAGGTGCCGGGCGGTTCGCGAGCAAGCTCGCTCCTACAAAACGCCTCGGTCAGTGCAGGATCTGGCTGAGGAACAGCTTGGTGCGGTCCGACTGCGGGTTGTCGAAGAACTGGTCCGGTGGCGCCTGCTCGACGATCTCGCCCTTGTCCATGAAGATCACCCGGTTCGCCACGGTGCGAGCAAAACCCATCTCGTGGGTCACGCAGAGCATGGTCATGCCGCTCTGCGCCAGGCCGATCATGGTGTCGAGCACCTCCTTGACCATCTCCGGGTCGAGCGCCGAGGTGGGTTCGTCGAACAGCATGATCTTGGGCTTCATGCACAGCGCGCGGGCGATCGCCACGCGCTGCTGCTGGCCGCCGGAGAGCTGGCCGGGAAACTTGTTGGCCTGCTCCGGGATGCGCACGCGCTCCAGGTAATGCATGGCGACTTCCTCGGCCTGGCGCTTGGGCATCTTGCGCACCCACATCGGCGCCAGGATGCAGTTCTGCAGCACGGTCAGGTGCGGGAACAGGTTGAAGTGCTGGAACACCATGCCGACTTCGCTGCGGATCGCCTCGATCTGCTTGAGGTCGTTGGTCAGCTCCGTGCCGTCGACCACGATACTGCCCTGCTGGTGTTCCTCCAGGCGGTTGATGCAGCGGATGGTGGTGGACTTGCCCGAGCCGGAAGGCCCGCAGAGCACGATGCGCTCGCCCTGCTTGACCTCCAGGTTGATGTCCTTGAGCACGTGGAACTGGCCGTACCACTTGTTCACGCCCTTCATGGTGATCATCACGTGATCGCCGATGGCCGGCTGTGCGGTCTTTTGGGTGGCTTCAGACATGACGATTCACTCCTAACGCTTGTGGCCGGTGTCCAGCTTGTGCTCCAGGTGCATGGAGTAGCGGGACATGCTGAAACAGAAGATCCAGTAGACGACCGCGGCGAACACATAGCCTTCGGTGGCCATGCCCAGCCAGGCCGGGTCCGCGGTGGCGCGCTTGATGCTGTTGAGGAAGTCGAACAGGCCGATGATGATCACCAGGCTGGTGTCCTTGAACAGCGCGATGAAGGTGTTGACGATGCCGGGGATCACCAGCTTGAGCGCCTGCGGCAGGATCACCAGGCCCATGGTCCGCCAGTAGCCCAGGCCCATGGCGGCCGCGGCCTCGTACTGCCCTTTGGGGATGGCCTGCATGCCGCCGCGCACGACCTCGGCGATGTACGCGGCCTCGAACAGCACCACCATCACCATGGCCCGCAGCAGCTTGTCCAGGTTCATCCCCTCGGGGAGGAACAGCGGCAGCATCACCGATGACATGAACAGCACGGTGATCAACGGCACGCCGCGCCAGAACTCGATGGTGGTGACGCAGATGACCTTGATCGCCGGCATCTTCGAACGCCGCCCCAGCGCCAGCAGGATGCCCAGCGGCATCGCCCCGCAGATGCCGACCGCGGCGATCACCACGGTGAGCATCAGGCCGCCCCAGGCGCTGGTCGGCACGCTTTCCAGGCCGAGGAAGCCGCCGTGCAGCAGCCAGTACGCCAGGATCGGCAGCGCCACGAGGAAGCCCAGGCCGTATTTCACCTTGTAGGCGAAGCGCTTGAGGAACAGCGGCGCTGCGCCGAACACCACGAACAGCACGGTGAGGTCCACGCGCCAGCGCAGTTCCTCGGGGTAGAAGCCGTACATGAACTGGCCGAAGCGCGAGCCGATGAACACCCAGCAGGCGCCCTCGCGGGAGCAGTCGGCGCGGGTGCTGCCGGTCCAGTCGGCCTTGATGATCGCCCATTCCAGCAGCGGCGGCAGGATCAACCAGACCAGGTAGATGCCGACCAGCGTCAGCAGGGTGTTGAACCAGCTGGAGAACAGGTTGGCGCGCAGCCAGGCGAGCACGCCCACGCTCATGGCGGGGGGCGGCAGGTCGGGCTTGAAAGTATGAGTAGTCATGAGTTTCTGCTCTCTATACCGATCAGCGCTCGACCAGCGCGATGTGCTTGTTGTACCAGTTCATCAGCAGCGAAATGCTGATGCTGATGGCCAGGTACACGCTCATGGTGATGGCCATGGTCTCGATGGCCTGGCCGGTCTGGTTGAGCACCGTGCCGGCGAACAGCGAGACCATGTCCGGGTAGCCGATGGCGGCGGCCAGCGAGGAGTTCTTCGCCAGGTTCAGGTACTGGCTGGTGAGCGGCGGAATGATCACCCGCAGCGCCTGCGGGATGATCACCAGGCGCAGCGTCTGCCCCGGACGCAGGCCCAGGGAGCCGGCGGCCTCGGTCTGGCCGTGGCTGACCGCCTGGATGCCGGCGCGCACCGTCTCGCCGATGAAGGCGGCGGTGTAGACCGACAGCGCGAGCACGATGGACACCAGCTCCGGAATCACCACCCAGCCGCCACGGAAGTTGAAGCCCTGCAGCACCGGCACGTCCCAGTGGAAAGGCGCGCCGGCCACCAGCGACACCAGCCCCGGCAGCAGCACCAGCAGCGCCAGGCCGCTGAGGAAAACCGGGAAGGCCTTGCCGGTGGCATGACGGCGGGCCTTGGCCCACTTCCAGATCACCGCCCAGCCGACGATGGCCAGGACCACCGCGACGATGAACGGGCCGAGGCCATCGGCGGCGATCGGCGCGGGCATCTGCAGGCCGCGGTTGTTGACGAAGAACAGGTCGCCGAAGCTGATGCTCTGCCGCGGGTTCGGCAGCGGGCCGAGCACGGCGAAGTACCAGAAGAAGATCTGCAGCAGCGGCGGGATGTTGCGGAAGGTCTCGATGTACAGCGTCGCCAGCTTGCGGATCAGCCAGTTGGGCGACAGCCGCGCCACACCCAGGATGAAGCCCAGGATGGTGGCGAAGACGATGCCGATCACCGTGACCAGCAGGGTGTTCAGCAGGCCGACCAGGAACACCCGTCCGTAGGTGTCGCTTTCGCTGTAGTCGATCAGGTGCTGGGAGATGCCGAAGCCGGCGCTGTGGTCGAGGAAGCCGAAACCGGACTGGATGCCGCGATGGGCGAGATTGGTCTGGGTGTTGTCGAAGAGGAACCAGCCGACCGCCACGACGAAGATGACGGCGATGACCTGGAATGCCCAGCCGCGCACGACGGGATCGTTGAGCGATACCCCTCGCGGGCGCTGGGCCTTGATGGAATTCTGCATGTAAGCCCTCTCGGAAGGCCGCCGGGCGACCAGGGGGCTACGCCCGAGACCGCCCGGAAGGCTTCACGTCGTTCGAAACACTCCGGCGCCCACACTCCGGGCGCCGGAACGGGTCGGGTCAGCGCACCGGCGGTGCGTACTGCAGACCACCCTTGTTCCACTGGGCGTTGAGGCCGCGCTTGATCTTCAGCTCGCTGCCGTCGCCGACGTTGCGGTCGAAGATCTCGCCGTAGTTACCCACCTGCTTGACCACCTGCACGGCCCAGTCCTTGGGCAGCTTGAGGTCCTTGCCGTAGTCGCCCTCGGCGCCGAGCAGACGCGCGACGTCCGGGTTCTTGGTGCTCTTGGCCTGCTCCTCGACGTTCTTCGAGTTGATGCCCAGTTCCTCGGCGTTGACCATCGCGAAGAGCGTCCAGCGGGCGATGTCGAACCACTCCTCGTCGCCCTGGCGCACGGCCGGGCCGAGGGGTTCCTTGGAGATCACTTCGGGCAGCACCACGTAGTCGTCAGGTGCGGCCAGCTTGATGCGCTGGGCGTAGAGCTGCGACTGGTCGGAGGTCAGCACGTCGCAACGGCCGGATTCCAGGGACTTGGCGCTCTCATCGGAGGTGTCGTAGGTGATGGGGGTGTACTTGAGGTTGTTGGAGCGGAAGTAGTCCGACAGGTTGAGCTCGGTGGTGGTGCCGGCCTGGATGCACACGGTGGCGCCGTCGAGTTCCTTGGCGCTGGAAACGCCGAGCTTCTTGTTCACCAGGAAGCCCTGGCCGTCGTAGTAGGTCACGCCGACGAAGTTCAGGCCCATCGCGCTGTCGCGGGAGCTGGTCCAGGTGGTGTTGCGCGAGAGGATGTCGATCTCGCCGGACTGCAGCGCGGTGAAGCGCTCCTTGGCGGTCAGCGGGCTGTACTTGACCTTGGTCGAGTCGCCGAACACGGCCGCCGCCACGGCGCGGC
>NZ_JBGLYK010000331.1:0-4093 GCF_047304025.1 Pseudomonas sp. Pseusp97
GCGCCGACCGTCGGCCAGTTCACCCAGGGCGCCCAGGCCGCGCCCACTGGTTCGCAAGGCCCCGCCGGCCTGCCCACCGGCAGCCTCAACGACAGCGACATCAAGCCGCTGCGCATGGACCCGCCGGTGTACCCGCGCATGGCGCTGAACCGGGGCATCGAGGGCCGGGTAAAGGTCCTGTTCACCATCACCAGCGATGGCCGCATCGCCGACATCCAGGTGCTGGAGTCCACGCCGCCGCGCATGTTCGATAACGCCGTGCGCGACGCCATGGACAAGTGGCGCTTCGAACCCCGCGTCAGCGGTGGCCGGATCGTCGCGCGGCAGGCGACCAAGGTGTTCTTCTTCAAGCTCGAGGGCCGTCGCCGCTGACGGCTTCGAGCCAACGAAAAACGCGCCCGAGGGCGCGTTTTTCGTTTCCGGCGATTGGCTCTTGGTAGGAGCGAGCTCGCTCGCGAACCGCCCACGCAGCGGAGTCTCCGGGGGATTGGTTCGCGAGCAAGCTCGCTCCTACAGGTCAATGGCTGGCCTTCTTCTTGTGGCTCTCTGCTCCTACGAGAGCATTTCTTCCCGCAGCAGTTCCAGCGCTTCCCGTGCCCCGCCAACGGCGATGCGCACGGGCACGCCGAGCATCAGGTTCAGCGGCAGGCCGAAGCTTTCGATCTGGTTGCCGTCGCGGTCGCGGCCCGGCTGCTCGCCCCGCCATTCGCAGGGCAGGCGCTCGGCGCAGTCGCCGCCGTCGTCGATATAGCCGTACAGCGGCTTGCCCAGCGCGGCGGCATAGCCCAGCTCGAAGGCCGTGCCGCTGTCCGGCTCTGCGCCACGGAAGGGATTGAGGTTGGCCAATACCGCGTCGGCTTCGGCGATCAGGTTGAGGTTCGCCTGGTAGATCCACAGCGCCTGCTCCGGCGGATTGGCGATCCCGTCGGGCACCGAATGATCCAGCGGATAGAGGCCCTGCAGGTCGAACTCGGCACACAGGGCCTTGAGTCGTTCGCCCTGCTCGAAGGCATCGGGGCGGAACACATCGGGGCCGGCGAGGTAGATCTTGAGCATGGTCAGAGTCCCATGAACGACAGCATCAGGAAGGTGGCGAACAGCACGAAGTGGGTCATGCCTTCGATGGCGTTGGTCTTGCCGTCATGCAGGTTGTAGCCGGCGACCATCAGGGTGATGAACATCATGCCGGTCTGCAGCGGGGTCATCGCCATCTGGATCGGCTGGCCCTTGAACAGCGCCAGGGCCTCGATCACCGGCACGGTGAGGATCACGGTGGACAGAGAAGCGCCCAGGGCGATGTTGACCACCGGTTGCATGCGGTTGGCCATCGCCGCGCGCAGGGCGGTAAGGATTTCCGGGCTGGCGGAGATCGCCGCCACCAGCAGCGCCGGCACGATCGGCGGTACGCCGCTGCCTTCCAGGCCGACATCCAGGGCCTTGGACATGACTTCGGCCAGTGCGCCGATCAGCACCACGCCAGCCACCAGCAGTCCCATGGACTGCTTGCTGCTGCCGGGGGCGTCGTGGCCTTCGCCGTGCTCGCCGTGGGTCGCGTAGTTGTAGCTGAAGAAGTAGCTGTGCTGGCCGGTCTGCATGCGCAGGAACAGCGCATAGAGCATGACCATGCAGCCGATGGTGAAGAAGGAGTAGAGCTTCCACTGCTCGGCCGGGATCAGCTCCGGCACCACCATGGAGATGCCCACGGCGGTGAGGATCATGGTCACGTAGGTCTTGCCCGAGTCGTCGTTGTACGACTGCTCGCCGTGCTTGAGGCCACCCAGCAGCGCGGCCAGGCCGAGGATGCCGTTCATGTCCAGCATCACCGCGGCGTAGATGGTGTCGCGGGCCAGGGTCGGCGAGTGGTTGTGGTTCATCATGATCGCCAGGATCACCACCTCCACCAGCACCGCCGCCAGGGTGAGGATCATGGTGCCGTAGGGTTCGCCGACCTTCTCCGCGAGGATTTCGGCATGGTGCGCCACGCGCAGCGAGACGCCGATGATCACCGCCAGCAGCGCAGTGGCGGTGATCCCCGCGAGCATCTTGCCGCCACTCAGCAGGCTGTGCTCCAGCGGGTAGACCGCGACCGCCACCAGCAGGGCGAGGAGGAGGAATTTTTCTTCTTTGAGCGCGCGCAGCATCGAGGGGATGTCCATTCCGTAAAGAGGCGAGTGCGCCATCTTAGGCAATGGACCTGAGGTGTACCAGCGGCCGGCGGTGCGTCCTGGCAGTCTTTCAGTGAGGCAGGCCGCTGCGCTCGAGGAATTGCTTCTGGACGGCGAGTATCTGCTCGGGCAGGGGCCGCAACGCCTGGTAGGTGTTGTTGAGGTTCTGCGCCAGGACTTCCTTGCCTGCCTTGTCCGGGGTCTCCACATAGCGTTTGAGCTGCTGGGAGTAGCTGATCTGCAGCTCGTAGTAGCGCGACAGGCTGCTGGCGAACTTGCCGGCCTCTTCGCTGTGCTGCAGTTGCTGCACCTGGTTCAGGTTCTGCTCCAGCTCGCCCAGGTGGGTGGCAGGGCTCAGCGTGCGCATTTTCAGCGTGTCTGCGTGACCCGGCTCGAAATCGCCGTTGATCAGTCTTTCCATGTCCTGATCGACGCGCTGCACGTTCTGCAGGAAAGCGGAGGTCACTACTTCGTTGTACTTGAGGTCCGATGACGGGCTGCAGGCGGACAGGGTCAAAGACAGCAGGAACAGCAACAGTATCTTGTTCATGGGGGTAGGCAAGGTCGTGGGACGTAAAGCGATTCTAGGAAGCGCCCTGTCCGGAAGATTTCGCGGATATCTGTCTTTTGCGTCAGAATTATCTCTATCCATTGCGTGATAGGGCTCGTTGCTCCGCAACGATTTGCCTGCCGGGTCAGCTTGTGTGCCAATCACGGGCGCCTCATCCACCGATAACGAGACCTCACCCATGTACGACTGGCTCAATGCCTTGCCCAAGGCCGAACTGCACCTGCACCTGGAGGGATCGCTGGAGCCCGAGCTGCTTTTCGCCCTGGCCGAGCGCAACAAGGTCGCCCTGCCCTGGGGCGACGTCGAGAGCCTGCGCAAGGCGTATGCCTTCAACAACCTGCAGGAATTCCTCGACCTCTACTACGCCGGCGCCGACGTGCTGCGCACCGAGCAGGATTTCTACGACCTGACCTGGGCGTACCTGCAGAAGTGCAAGGCGCAGAACGTCATCCATGTCGAGCCGTTCTTCGACCCGCAGACCCACACCGACCGCGGCGTGCCCTTCGAGGTGGTGCTGCGTGGCATCCAGGGTGCGCTCAGGGATGGCGAGAAGCAGCTGGGCATCAGCCATGGCCTGATCCTCAGCTTCCTGCGCCACCTGTCCGAGGAAGAGGCATTCAAAACCCTCGACCAGGCCATGCCGTTCCGCGACGCCTTCGTTGCCGTCGGCCTGGACAGCTCCGAAGTCGGCCACCCGCCGAGCAAGTTCCAGCGCGTGTTCGACCGCGCCCGCAGCGAGGGCTTCCTCACCGTCGCCCATGCTGGCGAGGAAGGCCCGCCGGAATACATCTGGGAAGCCCTGGACCTGCTCAGGATCGAGCGTATAGACCACGGCGTGCGGGCCATCGAGGACGAGCGGCTGATGCAGCGCATCATCGACGAGCAGATCCCGCTGACCGTCTGCCCGCTGTCCAACACCAAGCTCTGCGTGTTCGACCATATGCGCGAGCACAACATCCTCGACATGCTCGAACGCGGCGTGAAGGTGACGGTGAACTCGGACGACCCGGCCTACTTCGGCGGCTACGTGACCGAGAACTTCCACGCCCTTCACGAGCACCTGGGGATGACGAAGGAGCAGGCCCAGCGGCTGGCGCAGAACAGCCTGGATGCGCGGTTGGTGAAGTGAGGCCGAGGTAGCGCTCAGCGTCGGCGCTGACCTGTAGCGCCCTCTCCCCAACCCTCTCCCTGAAGGGAGAGGGAGCTGCATGGCATGAAGGGAGGCAGCGATCTTCACCGGCGAGCTCGAAACTGTCAGAGCACTGGGAACAGCCCCTCTCCATCCGAAGCGGGGCGCGCAGCCAGGGCTAGGGAGAGGGAACGCCCAACGCCGGAACTCCCCGAGCTTCCCCCAAAA